>CAZQBE010000088.1:0-8743 GCA_964591595.1 uncultured Flavobacteriaceae bacterium | reverse complement strand
AAGAAATCCTGCTAAATTTTCATTTGATAGCCTTACTGGAGATATTTGGATTGCTGATACTGGGCAAGATACACATGAAGAAATCGATTTAGATATTGGTAATACCGGAGGGCATAATTATGGTTGGAGATGCTATGAAGCCTTTGATGAATTTAATATAGTTGGGTGTCCTGATATAAGCACCATGACGTTTCCAGTGAATGAGTATAATCATTTTGAACCTGACGGTATTTTTAGATGTGCCGTTATTGGAGGATATCGTTATAGAGGCTCTGCGCAATCAAATTTATACGGAACTTATTTTTTTGCAGATTGGTGTAGCAATGAAATATTTATGCTTAATGAAAATGCTGGTACCTGGACTAGAACAGCTTATATGCCAACAATTCCTAATCAAAGATGGACTGGTTTTGGAGAAGGTGTTGATGGTGAATTATATGTTATTGGAAATTTTGGACCTGGTGGAGGAGTTGGGAGCAAAGTTTATAAAATAAAACAGAACACATTGTCAACTAATCCAATAGAATCAGAATTAGGTTTTAGTATATCTCCAAATCCTGCTTCAAATGGTGAGATTACTTTAAATTTTTTAAATAACAACTCACTTAAAGAAATCAATGTTTACAATTTGCATGGGCAAAAAATGAAAGTTAGTTTGTCCAATTTTAATTCAAGAACAATTAACCTTGAATTTAAAGAATTATCTGCAGGATTATATCTTATTGAAGCTATTTCTACTTCAGGAGAGCGGTCTGTAAACAAACTTATCATCAAGTAATTAGTATAGGCAAGAGCTAATAATCTCCATATTTATTTTGTATTTTTAGTTAAAATTTAGTTCTTGCTATGAAGAAAACAATACTAATAGCTTTTAGTTTTTGGCTATTCCATATCATCGTAATCAAAGCCCAAACTATTGATATCGTAAGTTTTGGCACAGGGTTTAACAAACCTGTTAGTATAAAAAATGCAGGTGATGCTAGACTTTTTGTAGTTGAACAAGATGGAATAATTCAAATATTAAATATTGATGGCACTACAAATGCAACTCCCTTTTTGAATATAGATAGTAATGTTATAGATATTAGTAGCTTTGGCGACGAAAGAGGATTACTAGGTTTGGTTTTTCATCCAAATTACAGTAGCAATGGTTTTTTCTTCGTTAATTATATTAATAATAGTGGAAACACAGTAGTATCAAGATTTTCAGTAAGTGCTTCAGACCCTAATATTGCTGACCCAAATTCTGAATTAATTCTACTTAATCTAGTACAGCCTTTCACAAATCATAATGGAGGAGATATGGCTTTTGGTACAGATGGATTCCTATATATTTCTACTGGTGACGGCGGTTCTGGTGGTGATCCAGGGAACAGAGCACAAGATTTAAATACATTATTAGGAAAAATGCTTAGAATAGATGTAGACAACACTAGTAATGGCAATAATTATGGGATTCCGCCTGATAATCCTTTTTTTAATGATGGAAATGCAACAACGCTAGATGAAATTTGGGCTTATGGTTTACGAAACGCATGGAAATTTTCTTTTGATAGGCAAACCGGAGATTTATGGAGTGCTGATGTAGGTCAAGGATTATTTGAAGAAATCAATATGGTGTCCTCGACTACTTCAGGTATTAATTATGGATGGCGTTGTTACGAAGGCAATTCGGTTTTTAACAATACAGGATGTCCAGATGAGAGTTCATTAACGTTTCCTATTGCCGAATATTCTCATAGTAATAGTGGAAACTTTAAGTGTTCCATAACTGGAGGGTATCGCTATAGAGGAACAGCTTTTCCAAATTTTAGCGGTTTATACTTTTTCGCTGATTTCTGTAGTAATGAAATTGGTTTTTTAGCTGAAAATGGAGCTAACTGGGACATGTCCTTTTCTAATGTGTTTGATGGGAATAGCTGGGTAGCATTTGGTGAAGATATTAATGGTGAATTGTATATCGCTGGAATTAGCTCTGGTACTATTTATAAAATAGTCGATGCGGATATTAACGCATCACTTTGGTATGAAGATGCCGATGGCGATACTTTTGGGAATCCCAATGTAAGTCAAACAGCAAACACACAACCTATAGGTTATGTTAGTGATAATACAGATTGTGACGATAACAATGCAACCATAAACCCTAGCGCTACAGAAATTCCAGACAATGGTATTGATGAAAATTGTGATGGTTTAGATACATTTACATGGTATGAAGATGCCGATGGAGATACCTTTGGAAACCCAAGTGTAAGTCAAACCGCTAACACACAACCTAATGGTTATGTAAGTAATAATACGGATTGCGATGATACCAATGCAAACATAAACCCTAACGCTACAGAAACTCCAGATAATGGTATTGACGAAGACTGCGATGGACTAGATATAACAACATGGCACGAAGATGCAGATGGTGACACCTTTGGAAATCCTAATGCAAGTCAAACATCAAATACTCAGCCTCATGACTACGTTGGAGATAATACCGATTGTGATGACACCAATGCTAATATAAATCCAAATGCTACAGAAATCCCTGATAATAATATTGACGAAAACTGCGATGGCATCATTGAACAAAGTGAAATAGATTACAATTTTTTAATGTATCCAAATCCTGCAACGAATGAAGTTTCCTTTAGTTTTGACGAAAGTGCATTGCCAAAAAGTATTGCTTTTTTCGACATCTTAGGTAAACATATAAAAGCTGAAGAATCGTTTTCGAATAATATGTTTAATATTACGATAAATACCTTCTCAAAAGGATTGTACATTGTTTCAGTAGTAAAAGCTAATAATGAAACATCCTATAAAAAATTAATAATCAAATAATGACTGAAGCAAAAGGAAAGCTATATCTAATTCCTACTAGGTTAGGTGATAATGCACCACTAGAAGTGTTACCAATCTCTATTAAAAAAATTATTGAAACTGTTGATGACTATATTGTTGAAAATGAAAAAACTGCGAGGAGATTTATTAAAAAAATTAGTTCAAACAAGTCACAAGAATCCTTAAATATTCACATCATAAATAAATATACTGAAACAAGCGAGTTACCAAGCTACCTAAACCCATGTTTAGATGGAAGGCCTGTGGGCTTATTATCGGAAGCTGGATGCCCTGGAATTGCAGATCCAGGTGCTGAAATTGTTAAAATCGCACACGAAAAAGATATCAGAGTAGTCCCTTTAGTTGGACCATCTTCTATTTTACTAGCACTTATGAGTTCTGGTATGAATGGTCAAAGCTTTACTTTTAATGGATATTTGCCAATAGATAAATCAGAACGTAAATCAGCTTTAAAAAAACTTGAACGTATCTCCTTTGAACACAATCAATCACAACTCTTTATTGAAACACCTTATAGAAACAATAAAATGTTAGAAGAAATTTGTATGTCTTTACATAATAATACTAGAATATGTATAGCTTGTGATATAACATTACCTACAGAATACATTAAAACGCAAACCGTTAAAGATTGGAAACATACAAATATTAATCTTCATAAAAGACCTGCAATATTTATTATCCAAAAAGATTAATGAAAATTAAAGCAAACTAGCCTTAGCTTTTTTGTTTGGAATAATGAAAGATGTATCATACCCAGAAAACTTTTTCATATATTTTCTAACGGTAGTTCCATACGCATCTGTAAAACCAACAGCACCATAGCTTCTTAAATATTTCTTCACGCTTCCAGGACCTGCAAGATGAGCTGCAGCTAAAATACCCGACTCAGTAACTAAAACACCATCAATATATTTACCAACAAAACGCTTAATATCTCTACGCAATACCCATTTGTTTCGAGCAGTATATGCTATAAAAGCACTCTCTTGAAGCTTAGGATTATTCAAAAACTGGTTTGTATTGTATATCCCTATTAACTTTAAAGTGTTTTTCCCAAATTGATACTTTCCTAAATACCCTAAAGTATTCACTGTAAAATAATTTCCACGTGATTCTTTAAAAGCTAAAGCTTCTTTAAAACCAACAAACGATTTTCCTAAATGTGGAGAACTTAAATTTATATCGTTAGAAACATCAGCAACAGGTATATCACTAGACACATTATAACTAAGGTCTAAACCTTGAACAGAATACTTGTCCATGTCCAAAGTATCACTTGAGCTTATTGCTGCAATAAAAGCTGCAAAAAGCAAAACTGGAACAACTGAATATGCTACTAATCCTTTATACATAATTTAAAATTTATGAACCGTTTTTATTTTAAAAATCGGTCTCAAATTTCAGCGTGCAAAATTACACATTTTTTTAATATATTCAAAATTAATCGTTTAAGTGTATTATCTAGAAGTAGAACAGATGAAATACAACTCTTTTTTTGCTATTAATCGAGATTGTAGGGAGAGGTACTTTTATTACATTTAATACAGAAAATATAGTTTTTAAAACCTGTGATTCTGTTTTAATCTTAGACAAATTTACGTCAAAACTTAAATAATACTGTCGAATTCGGTCTTGATTTGTAAACAAATTATCAACAGGCTCATTTATTCTGGTTAACAAGCCATCAACCCCATATCCTGCAGCAATATTGAGCCACTTAGGAATTTTACTATCTTTAAAAAAAGAGTGTAAATTGGCACTTAACCAATAGGTTTGTCCATTATAATCCTTTATAATTTCTTGTAAAAAGTTTTCTCCCAACTTATCTGGGCGTAGTTTTGCGTACTTTGTATTATGGAAAGAAAATTTTAATTGTAGTCGTTGCTCTTCCCATAATAATTCTTGTCCAATAAATAATCCTGTCCCCAAAGCATTTGCACCAATATCTGACCAAGAAAATCCCCATTCTTTCGAATATCCATCCAAAATTTCGACAGCTGTTAAGAAAGTGAACCCTAAAGTTGCACCATAAATAAGTTGATTTTTTTTACTTACACCGCTCCAGTTTAACACATCTGCTCCTACTCTTCCTAGTTGGTATGATGTAAATGCATGTCCTAGCTTATCCATTTGCTTCCATTCATTAAAATCATTAATAGCATGAAACTTTGAACGTGGAAAATCTTTATACCATAAATTGTTTAATCCTATTAAGGTAACTGCTCCTAACGATGCTTCTGTAATAATTACAGCATTACGTCGGGAAATATGCAAAGTATCACTTGGTTTAAAAAAAGATGTGGTATTATTTTGAGCAAAAGAAAATGTGCTTATTAAAACAAAAAGAGTAACATATGTAATTTGATTTTTCAAGATTTAACGTCTTACACCTTGTTGCGACAAATACCTCTGATAATCTCTCGCATTCTGATTATGTTGAGATAACATCTTTGCAAACCTATGAAAACCAGGTTTTTTAGCATCGGCCGCAAAATAAAAATATCTGTGCTTCTCGTAGTTTAAAACAGCATCAATTGTTGAAATATCTGGCATTGCAATTAAACCTGGAGGTAATCCTGTATTTTTATATGTATTGTATGGAGAATCTATAGCTTTGTGTACATTTAACACACGTCTAATAATTGTGTTTTTATATTTTGGTAATTTATAAGCAGCAAATTTTAATGTTGGATCTGCCTGCAATGGCCAATTATTTTTTAAACGATTTATGTAAACTCCTGCAATTCTGGGTTGCTCGATTTTTTGTTTTGATTCCTCTTGCACAATAGATGCCAATGCTATTACCTCTTCAGGTTTTAATCCCATTGCCTTAGCCTTTTCTAATCTTGTTGTATTCCAAAATCTATGGTACTCTTTCAACATTCTTGCTCTAAAGCTTTCAGCAGATGTATTCCAAAAAAACTCATAACTATTTGGCAAATACATACCTAAAGCTGTAGCACTGTTAAAACCATTTTTAATAAATATTGAATCTTTAAACACAACAATTAGAGACAAACTATCCGCTTCAATTTGTTGTGAAATACGACCCGCCAATTGCTCTAGTGAATTTTGATTATTAAAAGATACTTTTACAGGAATGTTCTGACTTCGTACGGAATTGATAATATCATTGTTAGTCATATCCTTCTTAATACGATATTTACCTGCCTTAATATTTGTAGTATATTTTTTTCTTGAAGCTAAAGCATCAAATGTTTTAATATCTTTTAAAAGCGGTTCTAAATCTTCTCTAACATCTTGATATGTTGCTGTAGATTCTATATAAATATAAGCTTCGTCATTATTAAACGCAGTATTAGGCACAAACATCGCTGAATATATATAATATGCAAAATAACCAGCTATAACTAGCCCAATTAGTACAACCGCTAAAAGTATTTTTTTAATGTACATTAGTATTTATAAGTTGAAATAAGTATTCGTTTTTATAGTTTCCGTTAACCAGATTCCAATCTTTTTTTAAACCTACTTTGTTAAATCCTTGATTTGTAAAAAGCTTGATACTTGCTTTGTTATCTTCTGATATATTACAATACAATTGGTGCAAGTGTAAATGTTTAAAACAATAATCGGCTAACAATTGTAAAGCTTCGGCTCCGTATCCTTGTTGTCTGTTTTTTACTGCTTTAATTAAAATGCCAATACCTGCGCGTTTATTTGAAAAATCAAAGTCAAAAATATCAATCATTCCTATAGCAGAATCATCATAAGTAGCAATAACCAAACGCAATTGCTTTACTTCATAAATGTCTTTATGTGCATGTTCAAGGTATTGTTTAATCAAATATTTAGAGTAGGGCGTTTTTGTGCTACTTATTTCCCAAATATGCTCATCATTTTCTATTTCGTAAATAAAATCAAGATCTTCAGGCTCTAAAGCACGTAAATAAATGTGTGTTCCTTTTAATGTTACCATACTATCTCTCCTTTAAAAACTAAAGTAGCTGGACCTATTAACCATATATCTTTAAACATATTACCATCTTTTTTAAAAGACACTTGTAAATCGCCACCCTCTGTTTTAATGGTTAGCAGATTTTTTTCTGTTTCTCCAATATAACGCATTACTAAAGCTACTGCAGTTACACCTGTTCCACAGGATAAGGTTTCATCTTCTACACCTCTTTCATAAGTTCTTACTGCAAAAATTTCATCATTAATTTTTTCAACAAAATTAACATTAGTTCCAGATTCATTATATGGTTCGCTATATCGAATTTTTCCTCCTTCATCTTTTACATTCAGTTGTTTTAGATTATTATTAAACGTAACATGATGAGGAGATCCGGTATCTAGAAACACAAAATCGTTATGTGTTTGTAAATCAATTACATCTTGCATTTGTAGCTTTACAATATCATCTTTAATATAGGCGTGATGCATGCCATCAATAGCTTTAAATGTAGCTTCATTTTCTATAATGTCTAAATGTTTTGTAAAGGCTACCAAACAACGTCCACCATTACCACACATAGAACTTTCGTTACCATCTGCATTAAAGTAGATCATGCTAAAATCAGCGGTATGATGGTTTTCTAACAAAATAAGCCCATCAGCACCAATACCAAAACGCCTGTCACATAACAGAGCTATCTGCTTGGTATTTTTTTTATTGAAAATTTGTTTGCGATTATCTATAATTACAAAGTCATTCCCTGTACCTTGATATTTGTAAAAAACATGCTTCATACTATGTGCAAAGATATAAATATTAAACAGTATTCTATAGTGTTAAATCATAGTTAAAAATCGCGTTAAAAATTGTTAAAACTAAAATAAAGATTCAATAAGTTTTTAATTTTAATCGTTATAAATTCAATAATTAATTAATTTTAAAACAAGAACATGAAAAAGATTTTTACACTCGTTTTTGTATCGGTATTAGGTGGAGTGCTTACTTTAGGAGCTTACAAATTAATTTTTGAGAAAGAAGGCGCTATTGCCTCTGAACAAGCTAAAACATCCCCATTTGCAATTCCTGTAAATTACAGCACTACACATACAAATTTAGTAAAAGGTGAAACTATTGATTTTACTACAGCTGCTGAGCAAACTATAAATACGGTAGTTCATGTAAAGAATACATCGGTAAGCTCTGGCCAGATGACTATTCAAGATTTATTTAGTGGAAGACGTTCGCAACATCAACAAATAGGAACAGGTTCAGGAGTCATTATTTCTGCTGATGGTTATATTATTACCAATAATCATGTTGTAGATGGTGCACAATCTATTTCTATTACAACAAACCATAATAAAACCTATGATGCTGAATTAATAGGAACTGACCCAAAAACTGATATTGCACTTTTAAAAATTGATGCCGATGAAGATTTGCCATATACCACATTTGGCGATAGTGATAACGCAAAAGTTGGCGAATGGGTTTTAGCTGTTGGCAACCCCTTTAATTTAACTTCTACAGTAACCGCAGGAATAATTAGTGCAAAATCTAGAGATTTAATGGGAGGAGATATTCAATCGTATATTCAAACAGATGCCGCTGTAAACCCTGGAAATTCTGGAGGTGCCTTAGTAAACACTAATGGTGAACTTATTGGTATTAATACTGCAATTACATCACAAACTGGTAATTATGTTGGCTATTCGTTTGCAGTACCAAGTAATATAGCTAGAAAAGTAGTTGAAGATATTATGGAGTTTGGTAACGTTCAAAATGTTATTTTAGGTATTATGGGAGGTGAACTCAATGATGCAAATGCTAAAAATCTAGGCATTGATGAAACAGAAGGTTTCTATGTTGATTCTGTTGAAGAAGATTCTGGAGCAGATAAAGCTGGTATAGAATCGGGTGATATTATTAAACAATTAGATAATATTAAGATTAATAAATTTT
>CAZQBE010000087.1:7788-8748 GCA_964591595.1 uncultured Flavobacteriaceae bacterium | reverse complement strand
GTTTCAAAAAACACTATCACTCCTAGAAGATATAGAGTTTAAAAATATGTTGTCTGGCGAAGGTGATAGCTTAAGTGCTGTCCTTCAAATTACAGCAGGTGCTGGAGGTACCGAAAGTTGCGATTGGGCACAAATGTTATTGCGCATGTATTTGATGTATGCCGAAAAAAATAACTTTAAAGTACGAGAACTCAACTACCAAGAAGGAGATACGGCAGGAATTAAAACCGTAACTATAGAAATTGAAGGCGATTTTGCTTTCGGTTGGCTAAAGGGAGAAAATGGTGTACATCGCTTGGTACGGATTTCCCCTTTTGATAGTAATGCAAAGCGTCATACCAGTTTTGCATCAGTTTACGTTTATCCTCTTGTCGATGATACCATAGAAATTGAGATTAATCCGGCAGATATTGAAATTGTAACAGCACGTTCAAGTGGTGCTGGAGGTCAAAATGTGAATAAGGTAGAGACCAAAGTACAGTTAACGCATAAGCCAACTGGAATTCAAATATCATGTTCTGAAACACGTTCACAGCATGATAATAGAGCACGTGCATTACAAATGCTTAAATCGCAATTGTATGAAATTGAACTTAAAAAACAATTGGCACAACGTGATGATATTGAAGCTGGTAAAATGAAAATTGAATGGGGAAGCCAAATTCGAAACTATGTGATGCATCCTTATAAGTTAGTGAAAGATGTACGCACAGATTACGAAATAGGAAATGTTGACGCTGTAATGGATGGACATATTGAAGCCTTTTTAAAAGCGTATTTAATGATGGTGGGGCAGCAAAAATCGAATACTGATAAACTATAAAAAACATTTCAATGATAAAAATATACCATAATAACAGATGTAGTAAGTCCCGATGTGGATTAGGTCTTTTAGAGCAATCAGGAAAACCTTTTGAAGTAATTAAATATTTGGAAGACACTCCTACTGCTAATGAATTG
>CAZQBE010000087.1:0-7778 GCA_964591595.1 uncultured Flavobacteriaceae bacterium | reverse complement strand
TATCAAGCTAATTGCGAGTAAACCTATCCATCTCGTTAGAAAAAATGAAGCTATTTGGAAAGAAAATTTTAAAGACAAAACACTCTCTGATAATGAAATAATTGGCGCCATGATTGCATATCCTAAACTTATTGAGAGACCAATAATAATAAATGGTAATAAAGCGGTTATTGGTAGACCTCCAGAAACCATACTTGAAATTATTTAACGCTCTTGTTATCAACTTCTGTTTTTGCGCTTATTTTATTTAACAAATAATTAACCCAAAGCCAATAAACCATAGGATACATTTGCCGTCTAACTTACTAAAATCACTTATGAACAAACTTTTTCTAACCATCTCTTTCATAGGGCTATCTATAACTGCAATAAATGCTCAACGACCAGAAGCAAAACAAGTTAATATAACTGGTAAAGTTGTTGACAACGAAACCAATCAGCCTTTAGAATATGCGACGATTGCTTTTTACAGCAAGCAACAAAATAAAATTGTAACTGGAGGTATTACTGATATTAAAGGACAGTTTAAAATTTCTGTACCAACTGGAGTATATGATATCTCCATTGAGTACATCTCATTTAAAACTCAAACCATTACAAATAAAAAAATTACCAGTAATGAAAACATTGGTACGTTTTCTCTAGATATTGATGCTGAAGCTATAGATGCTGTCGAAGTAATAGCAGAACGTACTACAGTTGAAATACGATTAGATAAAAAAATATACAATGTTGGAAAAGACCTTACTGTAAGTGGGGGAACTGTTAGTGACGTGCTAGATAATGTACCTTCAGTTTCAGTTGATGCTGAAGGAAATGTTGCCTTAAGAGGAGACAACAATGTTAGAATTCTAATTAATGGAAAACCATCAGGTTTAGTCGGCATAAATTCGACAGATGCTTTACAACAATTACCAGCAGAATCCATTGAAAAAGTGGAAGTAATCACCTCTCCATCAGCACGATATGAATCTGAAGGTACTGCGGGAATTATAAATATTATCTTGAGAAGAAGTAAGCTTCAGGGTTTAAATGGTGCTCTCACTGGAAATGTTGGCAGTCCTGATGCCGCTGGTATTTCAGGAAATATAAATTATAGAACCGGAGATGTTAACTTTTTTAATACCTCATCATATAGCTATAGAGAATCTCCAGGACATTCGTATGTATTTACAAGATATAGAACCTCTGGAAATTTTCTTGATGAAAAGCGAGATTGGACAAGAATTAGAAAAGGTCTTACTACAAATTTAGGTTTAGAATGGTATGTCAATGATTCCTCATCATTAACTGCATCGCTTGTTCATAGTGATAGTGATAACGAAACTAATTCTATTAATAAATTATTACAATTTGATGCAAACAATGCATTAACAGCAGAAACTCTTCGTCTCGATCCAGAGTTAAGTAATTTTAAAACTATACAATACAACTTAAATTTTACTAAAGATTTTAAAACAAATGGTCATAAACTTACTTTCGATTTTCAGTACGAAGACAATAGCCAAGACAAAAATTCTCAAATCATTGAAGATGGCTTAGAATCGGAAATAAATATAACTTTAGATGATGAAACAAGCATCTTATTACGTTCTGATTATGTGCTTCCTCTTGGGGAAAACAATCAATTCGAACTAGGATATCGTGGCGACTTTAATAACAAATCAACAGACTATACAGTTGAACTCTATAACCAATCTACAAATGCTTTTGAAATTGACAATAACTTAACTAATCTGTTTAATTACAAAGTTTATATTAATGCAGTTTATTCACAATTTGGAAGTAAAATTGATAAATTTTCATATTTATTGGGTTTACGAATGGAGAATACCCAAATAACAATTGACCAGCCTACAAGCAGTGATTTTGAAACTAAAAATTATACAGGCTTGTTTCCTACTATAAATGTAAACTATAAATTAGGTGACGAAGAAAGTATTACTTTAGGGTATAACAGAAGACTGCGAAGACCATTTAGTTTTTTTCTAAATCCTTTTCCGTCAAGATCTAGTCTCACAAATGTTTTTCAAGGTAATCCAGATTTAGACCCAACCTATTCCGGTAAATTTGATTTGGGATATTTAAACCGTTTTGGAAAGTTTACACTTAGCACATCCATGTATTACCAACATTCTACAGACATCATGAAGTTTGTTAGTATTGACACAGGGGAAACTGTATTTGTTAGTGGTCAAGAATTACCCGTAATACAAAGAACTCCTGTTAATATAGCAACTGACGATCGTTATGGTTTTGAATTCAATTTAAACTATAATCCAACCAAAAAATGGCGTATTAACAGTGATTTCAATTTCTTTAAAACAATAACTAAAGGACGCTTTAACGATACCAGTTTTGATGCTAATAATGTAAGTTGGTCAGTACGTTTAAACAATAAATACACCTTGCCCGGAAAGATAGATTGGCAAACAAACATGCGGTATAGAGGACCCAGTGAAGACTCTCAAAACAAAAGAAAAGGTACTTTTACGGCAAGTCTAGCATTTAGTAAAGATTTATTTAAAGATAAAGCTTCAATTGCATTTAATATTAGAGACCTACTAGATAGCAGTCTATTTCGAGGAGATATAGAAACTGATACATTTTTTAGTACAAGAGAAATACAATATAGAGGTGGTCGCACTTTTAACTTATCATTTACTTATAGGTTTAACCAAAAGAAGAAACGTCAAAGAAATACTGGTGGTGGCGATTTTGAATTTGATGGATAAAGAGTTAACATCTAACTTTATAAAACAAAAAAGAAAGCACAATGTGCTTCCTTTTTTTAAACTAAAATATTTATTTATAATGTTAATGCTTCACGCTTCGCTTTTTTCTCTGCTCTATTTTCTTTAAAACGTTCTAATAAAGAACCTCCTATCCAATAAGGGATAACAAAAGTGATTAAAAAAATCATTAGCCAAAACCCAATTGTAAAAATGGCTAAAAATGCTAAAAAACCTAAATATTGATTAAAATCAAACATAATTCTGTGAGTGTTTTAAAAATCTTGCACAAAGATAAGTGAAACCATTATGTTAAACAATAGTTATATTAAGATTTATTAACAGTTTAATTTAAACTTGGTTGTGGTGTAAATCTCAAATATGGTTTAACTTCCTTATATCCCATTGGGAAAAGCTCAGGTATTTCATCGTTAGTAACAGAAGGTACTATAACACAATCATCGCCATTATTCCAATTCGCTGGTGTGGCCAATTTTTGATATGCCGTTAATTGTAATGAGTCAATAACACGTAAAAGTTCATCAAAATTACGACCAGTTGACGCTGGATATGTAATTGTTAGTTTAACTTTCTTATCTGCCCCAATAACGAATACTGATCTAACGGTTAATTGACTATCAGCATTTGGGTGAATCATGTCATAGAGCATAGATACTTTTCTATCTTCATCAGCAATAATTGGAAAATTTACTATTGTGTTTTGTGTTTCATTAATATCTCTAATCCAACCATTATGAGAGTCGATGCCGTCTACACTTAAAGCCACAACTTTAACATTACGCTTGTCAAATTCAGCTTTATATTTTGCAACTGTACCAAGCTCCGTTGTACAAACTGGTGTATAATCATCTGGATGTGAAAATAATATTCCCCAACCATTTCCTAACCATTCATGAAAATTAATAACTCCTTCAGTTGACATAGCAGTAAAGTTCGGGGCTTCGTCTCCTAATCTAATTGTTGCCATTGTTTAAATATTTAATTGTTAGTAAAAAGATTTTATTTTAAGAAATCATTTAAATATTTGCACATAACATCGTAACTATTGTACGATTTTACAAGGTAGTCATTTTTTAATACTTTAGACTCGAAAAATGAAATTAGTTAACAACTAAATTGTATATAATTAAGATTAATAAATGATAAATATTAAGCTAATAATCTTAGCCTTTCAAAGATTTTTAGAACCGCACTTTTTTATCTAGCATTGTTGATTATAAACTACTCCCTCTGCTTGCATTATTTCTTCAACTTTTTTACATAAACTATTAAAATATATCTTGGCAATAAATTCAACAATAAAATAATATACAATTCCAAAAATTGGAAGAATTGAAAACACCACAAAGTCCATAAATCCATGATTTAAAATTTGATATGACGAAACAATAGCCATTACAACTGCAAAAACTATGGCAATAGCACGATGTACCTCAAAGGGTTCACCATCAACTCTTTTAAGTATCAACTTGCTTTTAAGGTCACTATCATCAACATTAATACACCTTATATGTAGTTTTATGAAAGGATTTGTAGATGGGTTTGAATATCCAAACATCATGGTTTTATAAACTATAAAACCTCCAAAATTTGTGTGTTCACCCGAAAGATTAAATCTCTTGGTAGATGTTTCACGCATAATTTCATCGCGAATAATTCCGTTCAGTATGCTTTCTGAAACATGAATGATATATATAATAGATCTTTTGTTCAAATTAAGATTAACGGTTTATCTCCCTTTTAATTAAGTGAAGTTATATTTTTAATCATAAGAAATCAATAATTTCATACCTTTTCAAATTAAAACTTATTAACAACATTTCTTTTAAAAAACTAACACTTGACATAAACAAAAATACTTTAAAACACTTAACTTTGTAATTCAAATAAACCTATTGTAACTATGGCTTACAGAATAGAAAAAGATACCATGGGCAACGTTAAAGTACCTAATGATAAACTTTGGGGTGCTCAAACCGAACGTTCAAAAAATAACTTTAAAATAGGATCTGCTGGCTCCATGCCTTTAGAAATTGTATATGGATTTGCATATCTTAAAAAAGCAGCAGCTTATACCAATTGCGAATTAGGTGTTTTAACAATTGAAAAGCGTGACTTAATTGCCCAAGTCTGTGATGAAATACTTGAAGGAAAACATAATGACCAGTTTCCACTAGTGATTTGGCAAACAGGATCGGGAACACAAAGTAATATGAATGTAAACGAAGTGATTGCCAACAGAGCACACCAAATTGCTGGTAAGGTTATTGGTGAAGGCGAAAAAACCATTCAACCAAATGATGATGTAAACAAATCACAATCATCTAACGATACATTTCCTACTGGAATGCATATTGCAGCTTATAAAAAAGTGGCTGAAAATACCATTCTAGGTATTACACAACTAAGAGACACACTTAATAAAAAATCTGAAGCATTTAAAGATGTTGTAAAAATTGGTAGAACACATCTTATGGATGCTACACCACTAACTTTAGGCCAAGAATTTTCTGGATACGTATCGCAATTAGATCATGGTCTAAGTGCATTAAAAAACACATTACCACATTTAAGTGAGCTCGCTTTAGGTGGTACTGCGGTTGGTACTGGTTTAAACACTCCAAAAGGCTATGATGTTCTTGTTGCAAAATATATAGCAGAATTTACAGGATTACCTTTTGTTACTGCTACAAATAAATTTGAAGCATTAGCTGCTCATGATGCCATTGTAGAAACTCATGGCGCTTTAAAACAATTAGCTGTATCCTTAAACAAAATTGCTAACGACATACGTATGATGGCTTCTGGACCACGAAGTGGAATTGGAGAAATTAATATTCCTGCGAATGAACCTGGAAGTTCCATTATGCCAGGAAAAGTAAACCCTACACAATGTGAGGCTTTAACCATGGTTTGTGCTCAAGTTATGGGTAACGACGTTGCCATCACTATTGGTGGTACACAAGGGCATTATGAACTAAATGTCTTTAAACCAATGATGGCAACCAACCTATTGCAGTCTGCACAATTATTAGGAGACGCTTGTGTAAGCTTTGATGTAAACTGTGTTAAAGGTATAGAGCCAAATAAAGCTGTAATTGAACAGTTACTTAACAACTCCTTGATGCTAGTAACCGCATTAAATACAAAAATTGGGTATTACAAAGCGGCAGAAATTGCTAATACTGCTCACAAAAACGGAACTACTTTAAAAGAAGAAGCTATTAACTTAGGCTATGTAACAGCCAAAGAATATGATGCTTGGGTAAAACCAGAACATATGGTTGGGAGCTTAAGCTAAACCGTATAAAAAATTATAACTACAAAAAAAGCAAGTGAAAACACTTGCTTTTTAGATTGGTTAGTTAGCTATTAACCTCTTCTTAGGATATTATGTATAATTATTATGGCATAAATGTATTATTCTTAAACAAAATAATTATTAACATATGTTTAGATATATTTAATCAATTCATTTTTTTTCTTATCCTACTCAATTGTACTGGAGTAATATTTAAAAAGGAGGCGATTTGATACTGTGGAATCAGATCATCAATATTTGGTATACGCTTTCTAAGTTTAATATATCGTTGCGTAGCATCTAAAGATAAAAGCTCAATATTACGTTTTTCATAGCCAATAAAAACCTGTTCTAAAATTTTAGAATATAATAAACTAACGCTTAAATTTTCTTTACATAAATTCACCATATCTATATAAAGAAACTCGTAAACTTTACAATCGGTAAGCGTTTCATAAGTTAGTTTTGAAGGCTTACTACTAATTAATGCAGTAAATGAAGACACAAAACTAATTGGGGAAAAAATATTTTTAGTATACAGTTTACCTTCTTCAGAATTTATATAAGCTCGCATTAATCCTGATACTAAAAAATAATATTTTGTAGGAATCTCTCCTGTTCTTGTAATCGTTGTTTTTGCCTTTATTCGTCTAAATGTAGCAAGTTTTTTAAGTGTATCAAACGTATCCTCTGAAATATGAGAAAATGAATTTAAGTAATCAAAATTTGGACGCATACTATTAAATTTGTTACCTTTTTGACTACTCAAAGTTAACCCTTTTACTCACTTTGGTACTAATTATTCTATTATTTGCAAACAAACTAGTTTAACTGCAACAATTAAAAGGCCTTTTGCAACTCAGTAAAATTTATTCAATCCATAATTACTATACTCCCAATAAATCCAATTGTTTATATTATACATTAATTTTTTATCCTAAATTTATGCCATAAACTATTCTTTACAAAGTTAAGCATGACAACATTAATAATTAATATTAAAGCACTTCTTCAAATTAGAAATTCTAATGTTATCAAGGTTTCTGGAAAGGAAATGAAACAACTACCTACTTTAGAAAACGCTTATGTTTTAATTGAAAATACTACTATTAAAGATTATGGTAGTATGCAAGATCTAAATGGAATAAATGCTGATAAGACTATAGATGCTAAGGGAAAAATGGTACTACCCTGTTGGTGTGATTCACATACTCATATTGTATATGCTGGACATAGAGAACAAGAGTTTGTAGATAGAATTAATGGATTAAGCTATGCTGAAATTGCTAATCGTGGCGGAGGGATATTAAACTCAGCTAAAACACTTCAAAATACAAGTGAAGAAGAGTTATACAATCAGTCCGTTATGCGTGTAAAAGCAGTTATGAAACTTGGTACTGGAGCCATTGAAATTAAATCGGGTTATGGGTTAACCATTGATGCTGAACTAAAAATGTTGCGGGTAATACAACGCATTAAAGAAGATTTTCCAATTGAAATTAAAGCAACATTTCTTGGTGCTCATGCAATACCAAACACATACAAAGATAATAAGGAAGGGTATTTAAATCTTATAATTAAAGACATGCTCCCAAAAATTGCAAAAGAACAATTAGCCGATTACATTGATGTTTTTTGTGAAAAGGGATACTTTTCACTAGAAGATACTGACAAAATTCTTTCAGCTGGAAAAGAATATAATCTTATTCCAAAAATTCATGTCA
>CAZQBE010000086.1:0-8763 GCA_964591595.1 uncultured Flavobacteriaceae bacterium | reverse complement strand
AGGTACTCTTGTAATTACTGATGTAGTACAAGGACGTTATCAAAAAAAGTTGATTGCTCAGAAGGAAAATATTAAAAATGTTGATAATAACTAATTTGATTTAAACATAAAATGAAGAAATGTATCTTTTTATTTACAATGATATTATCAATATCCTCTTGTTCATTAAGAACTATAGAATATAATATTCAAGGAAATTGGAGTATGATTGTTGTTGATGATTCTGTTTATACTGAGGTTCGTATTGATACTAATTCATTATATATTAATTACATGCATGATGCCTTTGTTTCAGATAAAAGATATTATCTATTTAAAAATGATACACTTTTAATAAGTTGGCCAAATAAGCCCAAAAAATATAGTAAGTATATTTTCAAAAAATATAATAAGGATAAAATTATATTGCATAATATTACGTTTGAACAAACATTAAATCTTTATAGGATCAGTGATTCAGAGTTCACAGTCGATGAGGTTACAAATTTTGAAGAGGCTTATAAATATGAAGTAGCATCTAAAAACAGAATGTTTAAGTTATGCAAAATTGATAGTTTACTTATTTTTAATTACAAAGAATATATAGAAAACATGGACACTTTGAATATACAACCTATTGAAGATGTAGAAATTCCAATAGAAAAATAATTATAAAAGAAACCTAGCTAAAAAGAGTAACAGAATAATTTAAAAATTAAATCTCTTTTTTCTTAGTTCAAAAACTATCTTTTTGTCATTCCTGCGAAGACAGGAATCCACTATTCAAACCAATCATATGACAAATCATTCCAATTAGGGTTGTCTTTTTCTATAAGGCTAATTTTCCATTGACGTTTCCATTTTTTCATATTCTTTTCTCGTTTAATAGCGTTATTTACATATTGGTAGATTTCAAAATAAACTAATTTGTCTAAACCATAATTTTTTGTAAAACCTTCAACTAATTTATGTTTGTGTTCAAACATGCGTCTTTCTAAATTATTAGTCACTCCAATGTATAGAGTACCATTCTTCATGTTGCTTAAAAGGTATAGATAATATTGATGTATTGTTTTATACATTTTTTATGGATTCCTGTCTTCGCAGGAATGACAGAAAAATTAAATCAGCCTTAGGCTGTTAAAACTCTAACTTCTTTTTACGTAGTTCAAAGTTTTGCCCAAGGTATACTTTGCGTACCATCTCGTCTGCAGCAAGTTCTTCAGGTTTTCCTGCTTTAAGAATACTACCTTCAAACATTAAATAGGTTCTATCAGTAATAGCAAGGGTTTCTTGTACATTATGGTCGGTAATTAAAATACCAATGTTCTTTTTGGTTAGTTTTGCTACAATGCGTTGAATGTCTTCAACAGCAACAGGATCTACACCTGCAAAGGGTTCATCTAATAAAATAAAATTGGGGTCGGTTGCTAGTGCACGCGCAATTTCGGTACGTCGTCTTTCTCCACCAGACAACAAATCTCCTCTACTTTTACGTATGTGTTCTAGACCAAATTCATCAATCAAAGACTCCATTTTATCAAGCTGTTCTTTTTTGCTCAATTTGGTCATTTGTAAAACACTTAAA
This sequence comes from uncultured Flavobacteriaceae bacterium, assembly GCA_964591595.1. GTDB lineage: Bacteria > Bacteroidota > Bacteroidia > Flavobacteriales > Flavobacteriaceae > JAADHG01. Next base: position 7,196 of record CAZQBE010000086.1, on the reverse strand, counting down.
ATATTGTCTTCAATGCTCAATTTTCTAAAAACAGAAGCCTCTTGAGCAAGATATCCAATACCATTTTGGGCACGTTTGTACATAGGATATTTAGTGATTTCTGTATTATCCAGAAAAATTCTCCCACCATTAGGTTTAATTAAACCAACAATCATGTAAAAGCAAGTTGTTTTTCCTGCACCATTAGGTCCAAGTAATCCAACAATTTCACCTTGATTTACTTTAAGTGAAACATCTTTTACTACTTTTCGTCCGCTATAGGACTTCATTAAATTATCGGCTCTTAAAATCATATTTTATCTAATGAACGCTAAAAATAGTAAAAACATATAGACTACTGCTTTTAGGGCACTTTTTTATAAATTATTTAACCTTGATGTTCTAATGTATCCCAATATTCGTATGCACGTCGTAAATGTGGAATTACAATAGTGCCACCAACCAAAGTTGCAATACTTAACGATTCTACAACTTCTTCTTTAGTTAAGCCTGCTTTGTAACAATTTTCAAGATGATACTTTATACAATCGTCACAGCGTAATACAGTAGAGGCTACCAAACCTAAGAGTTCTTTGGTTTTTACATCTAATGCTCCAGCTTGATATGCATTGGTATCCAGATTAAATATGCGCTTTATTATCTTGTTGTTATCGGAAAGAATTTTTCCATTCATTTTTTCTCGATAGTTATTAAACTCTTCTATAATGTTAGACATACTTTTTTTCTTTACGTTTTTGATTTCTAACTACAACTTTGGAAATATATATACTTACTTGATAGAGTATTAAAATTGGAATTGCTACAATAATTTGACTTGCAATATCTGGAGGTGTAATAATTGCCGATAAAACAAGTACAATTATAAGCGCATATTTTCGATATTTTTTTAAAAACTCGGGTGTTACCAAACCAACTTTAGTTAGAAAATAGATAATTATAGGCAGCTCAAAGACTAATCCAGAGGCTAAAGCAGTAGCTCTAACCAATCCTATATATGAGCTTATATCTATTTGATTATCTACTACTTCAGAGACACTATAATTGGCTAAAAAGTTAATAGATAGTGGACAAACTATATAATACCCAAATAAAACTCCAATAAAAAATAATAGAGACGAAATAATAATAAACCCTCGTGAACTTTTACGCTCATTGGTACGCAAACCTGGGCTTATAAATTTCCAGAATTGATAAATCACATAAGGAAAAGAAATAACAAAACCAGCTGTGATGGACGTCCAAATATCTGCCGAAAACTGTCCAGCCATTGTTCTACTTTGAATAATCATTGGTAATGAATCTGCACAAAAACTAGTATCTACATTAATAAAAGTTGCAGCCTTACATAAAAAACCATAAGTTGGAAAATTCATGTCAATAGGCGCAAAAATGATAAGTTTAAATATAGATCTGCTAAAAATAAATGCAAGGGATCCAACCAATACAATAGCTAGGGTAGCACGTATTAAATGCCACCTTAAATCTTCGAGATGATCTAGAAAGGACATTTCATTAATATTCTTTTTTGCCATTATAATATGCCTTCTTTTATAAGATCATGTAAATGCACGACACCAGCGTAATGCCCATTTTTTTCAACCAATAATTGTGAAATCTCGTTGGTTTCCATAAGTTCCATTGCGTCTACAGCCATAGCATTATTGTCAATCCGCTTTGGATTTGTTCCCATAATATCTTTTGCAGAGAGATTAGAAAAATCGACTACTTTACTAAGCATGCGCCTTAAATCACCATCAGTAATAATTCCAATGATTTTACCATTGTCAACCACAGCAGTAACCCCAAGCATTTTTTCTGAGATTTCAATTATAATATCTTTAATATTTGTGTCAATTGAAACTGCTGGTTTTTGATTTTGCGATGATAGGTCACTAACACGCAAGTATAATTTTTTACCTAAGGCTCCTCCAGGATGGTACTTTGCAAAGTCATTACTGGAAAACCCTCTCAGCTCTAGTAAACACACCGATAATGCATCACCTATTACTAATTGTGCAGTTGTGCTTGTGGTTGGCGCCAAATTATTAGGACATGCTTCTTTTTCAACATAAGTGTTTAGTACAAAATCGGCATTTTGACCTAAAAATGAATCTTTATTTCCTGTAATGGCTATCATTTTATTTGGACCATTTTTAATAAGTGGTACTAATACTTTAATTTCTGGCGTGTTTCCACTTTTTGAAATACAGATTACTACATCTTCTTTAAGTATTAGTCCAAGATCACCATGAATGGCATCTGCAGCATGCATAAATACCGATGGTGTTCCTGTAGAATTTAAAGTAGCAACAATTTTGTTAGCGATAATGGCACTTTTCCCAATTCCGGTTATAATTACACGTCCTTTTGAATTATAGATAAGTTGAACCGAATTTGAAAAATCTTCATCTAACAAATTTGAAAGGTTTGCTATAGCATTACTCTCAATGTTTATAGTGTCTTTGGCAATCTTTAAAATAGAATCTGAAGTGTTCAAAATTTATAGTTTTTGTTTTGATGAGTTTTAAAGATTTTACTATCTTTAAATACCATTTAAATAATATGAAATTTATTTAATTTAAAACCTAGTACAAAAAAACGAAAAAAATATATGAGAGTTCTCAAAATATGATAGAATTTAAATATTTAGAGACACTTTTGTTTAATTTAACATATAAAGAAATATACAAATTGAGGGATTAATGAGTATTAATGAAAACGAATTGCACCAAGCCTTAAAAAAATATTTTGGGTTTAATGCCTTTAAAGGACTTCAAGAAGACGTTATAAAAAGTATTGTATCAGGTCATAACACCTTTGTTATTATGCCAACAGGTGGCGGAAAATCGCTCTGTTATCAATTACCAGCTTTAATGAAAGAGGGAACAGCAATAGTGGTATCGCCTCTAATTGCTTTAATGAAAAATCAAGTAGATGCCATTCGTGGTGTTTCAAAAGAGGAAGGTATTGCACATGTATTAAATTCTTCATTAAATAAAACAGAGGTAAAACGTGTAAAGGCAGATATAAACGACGGTATTACCAAGTTACTTTATGTAGCACCAGAATCGTTAACTAAAGAGGAGAATGTCGAGTTCTTAAAATCGCAAAAAATCTCTTTTATGGCTATTGATGAAGCGCATTGTATTAGCGAATGGGGGCACGACTTTAGACCAGAATATAGAAACTTAAGGCACATTATTAAGCGCATTGGCGATAATATCCCAATGATTGGTTTAACCGCCACCGCAACCCCAAAAGTTCAAGAGGATATTTTAAAAAATTTAGGAATTACGGATGCCAACACATTTAAAGCCTCTTTTAACCGACCAAATTTATTTTACGAAGTACGCCCAAAAACAAAAAATGTAGACGCAGATATAATTCGGTTTGTAAAGCAAAATCAGGGAAAATCTGGAATTATTTATTGTTTAAGCAGAAAGCGAGTTGAAGAATTAGCACAAGTACTTCAAGTAAATGGTGTAAAAGCAGTACCATATCATGCGGGTTTAGATGCTAAAACCAGAGTAAAGCATCAAGACATGTTCTTAATGGAAGATACAGATATTGTGGTAGCTACTATTGCCTTTGGAATGGGAATTGACAAACCTGACGTGCGTTTTGTTATTCATCATGATATCCCTAAAAGTATTGAAAGTTATTACCAAGAGACTGGTCGTGCGGGACGTGATGGCGGCGAAGGACATTGTTTAGCATATTACGCCTACAAGGATATTGAAAAGTTAGAGAAGTTTATGTCTGGTAAACCGGTTGCTGAACAAGAAATTGGTCATGCATTACTGCAAGAAGTGGTTGCTTTCGCAGAAACATCTATTTCTAGACGAAAATTTATTTTGCATTATTTTGGTGAAGAGTTTGACAATGAAACTGGCGAAGGTGGCGATATGGATGATAATATGCGAAATCCTAAAAAGCAAAATGAAGCCAAGGATGAAGTCAGCATTTTAATAGATGTGGTTTCTAAAACCAACGAGAAGTATAAAAGCAAAGATTTAGTAAATGTGATTATTGGAAAAGAAAATGCGCTTATTAAATCTCATAAAACCGATGCTCAACCATTTTTTGGAACTGGAAAACATAAAACTGATAAGTTTTGGATGGCGTTAATACGTCAAGTACTTGTGGCTGGATTGTTACGCAAGGATATTGAAACCTATGGTGTGTTAAAAGTAACTGACGCAGGAAAAGCATTTTTGAGCACACCAGAGTCATTTATGATGACTGAAGACCATGCTTTTGATGAAGCAAATGATGATAGTATTATCACAGCTGCAAAAGGTGGTGGCGCAGTAGCTGATGAGAATTTAATGAAAATGCTCAAAGATTTACGCAAGCGTAATGCTAAAAAACTAGGCGTGCCTCCATTTGTAATTTTTCAAGACCCTTCGTTAGAAGATATGTCGCTTAAATATCCTATTACTTTAGAAGAGTTGTCTAATGTTCATGGTGTAGGCGAAGGAAAGGCAAAAAAATATGGTAGAGATTTTGTTGAACTTATAGCCGATTATGTTGAAGAGAACGATATTACAAGAGTAGAAGATATGGTCGTAAAATCTACAGGATCAAATTCAGCTTTAAAACTATATATCATTCAAAACATTGATCGAAAATTACCTTTGGATGATATTGCTTCAGCAAAAGGTATGGAAATGCCAGATTTTGTAAAAGAAATGGAAGCTATTGTGTATTCAGGAACAAAACTGAATATTAATTATTGGATTGACGATATGCTAGATGAAGACCAACAAGAGGAAATTTATGAGTATTTTATGGAATCAGAAACCGATAAAATAGATGACGCTATCGAAGAGTTTGATGGCGATTATGATGATGACGAGTTACGTCTCTATCGTATTAAATTTATAAGTGAAGTTGCGAATTAAATTTTAAACTTCAAAACCCAAAATACTAAATCCAATTTAAAATTCGTAAATCATAAATTGTAATTCGTAAATCATTCCTATCTTTGCACTTTCTTAAAAAACAGAACAATGCAAGACGGTTTATACGCAAAATTTAATACAAGTAAAGGCGAAATATTAGTCGCTTTAGAATACAAAAAAACACCAGGTACAGTTGGTAACTTCGTGGCATTAGCCGAAGGAAATTTAGAAAATTCAGTGAAGCCACAAGGGAATCCCTATTATGATGGGCTAAAATTCCACAGAGTTATTCCAGATTTTATGATTCAAGGGGGTTGTCCACAAGGTACTGGGACAGGAAATCCAGGTTATAAATTTGATGACGAGTTTCATCCCGATTTAAAACATGATGGTCCAGGTGTTCTATCTATGGCAAATTCAGGACCCGGAACTAACGGAAGCCAATTTTTCATCACTCATATTGAAACCCCTTGGTTAGATGGTAAGCATACTGTTTTTGGAAAAGTAGTTAAAGGACAGGACATTGTTGATGCTATTACTCAAGAAGACAACATTGAAAGTATAGAAATTGTGAGAGTTGGAGCAGAAGCTGAAGCTTTTAATGCAGTTGAAGCTTTTAGAACTTTTGAAGGTTCTAGGGAAAAGCGATTGGCTGAAGCTAAAGCACAATCTGAAGCTGAACTTGATAAAATAGCAACAGGATTTAATAAAACAGATAGTGGTTTACGATATCAAATTCTTCAAGAAGGCAACGGTTCAAAAGCCGAAAAAGGAAAAACAGTATCTGTGCATTACAAAGGGCAATTGGCAGATGGTACTGTATTTGACTCATCTTACAAACGCAACCAACCCATTGATTTTCCACTTGGTGTTGGACAAGTTATCTCAGGGTGGGATGAAGGGATTCAATTGTTAAAAGTTGGTGACAAAGCACGATTTGTTATACCAAGTGATTTGGCGTATGGAAGTGCAGGTGCAGGAGGTGTAATTCCTCCAGATGCGACTTTAGTTTTTGACGTCGAGTTGATGGATGTGAAGTAAGCAGAGAAGTAATTTTTGGTTACAAAAATTGAGTGGATCGCTTATCCTGAGCGAAGTCGAAGGATCTTTAATAAAATTTCCTTTTCTATAAGTAACAAAAAATTAAAAAAGGCGTCTCATTATTAATGAGACGCCTTTTTTATTCGTTTCAATTTAATAATCAATCAACTTATTAAAATGAACTTTTCAAAGAATAACCACGAACTCGAGAGCAAAAATAGTAGTGTTGTGAGTAAAACTAAATCTGCATTGGTTTTTTTATTTCTTATAGCTGTAGTTTTTAACTGTTCTAAAACGGCAGACTATTCTCCAGAATATATGCAACAAACTTCAGGGCGTTATTTATATACTCAAGAAGAGGTTATCGATGTGTATTATGATAATAATAAGTTATTTTTAAAATGGAAAGGTGCAGAAAAAATTGAGCCTGTAATTATAGATACAAATGTTTTTTTTGTGGTTGATATGTATAAGAAATTCCATTTTGTCCAACATCCTGAAACTAAAAAACGATATATGTCTATTATATCTGAAGACAATCCAGACCAAATCACTTACGATTATTTAAAAGTTGCAGATTCTTTTAAAACACCAAGAATGTATTTAAAGAATAAGAATTATAATAAAGCACTTACTGGGTATTTAGAAATACAAAAACAAGATTCTATAAGCACATTGTTTAACGAAAGTGAGTTTAATCGCCTTGGTTATAGATTATTAAGAGATAAGGAATATGAAAATGCTATAGAAGTATTTAAAATGAATGTGGTCTTATTTCCTAAGAGTAGTAACGTTTATGATAGTTTAGCTGATGCCTATATAAGATATGGCGATAGTTTACAAGCGTTTAATAATTATAAAATAGCTTTGAAATATAGTAGTGAAAATAAGAGAGCGAAACAATTTGTTGAAGCCTATAACAAAAAAGATAACTAACATGCTTTCTATTGATTTTTTGTCATTCTGAATGTAAATGAAGAATCTCAAAAGAAAATAAATCATTAAAAGTAAGGTAACAGAGATTTTTCGACTACGCTCAAAATGACAATACGAATAGTTTTTTAGACGACTTCTTTATATGTTTGTAACATGACGACAGAAGAACTGGAACACCTAAAGTACCCCATTGGGCAATTTGAGTGCCCAAATAATATTACCAAAGAACATATTGAAAGCTGGATTTCTATTTTAGAACATTTTCCGCAGCGATTAGAAAATTTGGTAAATGAGTTGACTGATGCACAACTAGAC
>CAZQBE010000085.1:0-8795 GCA_964591595.1 uncultured Flavobacteriaceae bacterium | reverse complement strand
AAAATGTCAGTCTCATTATTAAACTCAATAAAATGAGTATTAGGAATTAAAGGACGAAAAGCTTGTTTTTGTTTTTCAACACCCAAAACACTCATTGAGCCCATAGTGTTTCCATGATAGGCTTTTTTAGCAGCAATTATTTGGGAACGTCCTGTAAAGCGCTTTGCTAGTTTTAATGCACCTTCTACAGCTTCAGTACCAGAGTTTGTTAAATAGGTATTCTCTAATGGTTTTGGTAAATGCTGTGCCAATAATTTTGAGAGCTCAACAGCAGGCTCTTGTATATATTCGCCATAGACCATAACATGCAAATACTTATCCAATTGCGTTTTAATTGCAGAAATAACTTTAGGATGTCTATGTCCTAAAGGACAAGCCGAAACACCAGCTACAAAATCTAGATATGCTTTATTATTAGTGTCATAGATATAACTGCCTTTAGCATGAGAGATTTCTATAGCTAAAGGATGCGGAGTAGTTTGTGCTTGATATTTATAGAAATCGGTTTTAATTATTGTTTTGTTTTTTTAGGTTGCTTTTTTTAAGTAATTTATCTTTTGAAGGTGGTTTTTTAAGAAGCATCGGCTTCTTAGGAATATTTCTTGCGGCTTTACTTTCTTTTTTCTTAGGCGAAGTATCTTTTGAAGCATTTTTATTGGACGCTTTTACACGTTCTCTTAAAGCATCATCAAAAAAGTCTTCTTGTGGTACATAATCATCCAAACCTTTAATAATTGGCAAATTTAAAGGCGGATCATCTTTAAAAAGATCGTCCACATTTTTTGGACGTTCATCTTCCCGCCAATCGAAACCTCGTAAAAACTGTTCTTTTTCTGGAAATTGACCTTCAGGAAATACATTGCCATCAATTTGTTTAATTTTTCTAACTTCATCAATTGTATTGTCAGTAATCCAAATTTTTATTCTTCCAGATTTTGCTTTATCAGTTCCAACTAACTCATTTTTTTCATTTCTTAAATAATAAATAGATTCTGCATTTTTAATAATATCTATAGTATTTAGGTTGTTATTCTTAAAAAAACCAAATAATTTTTGCCCAGTAATTTGGTTATAACCATCACCAAGTGTGTCTTTGCTAATAATAAAAGCATCGTTAAATACTCTTAAAGAATCTAGTTTTTTTGTTTCTGGATTTGAAAGTAAATGAATAGTGTCTCCAGTAATTTGATTACCAATATTCCACAAAATCGGGTTGCGCTTAGCAGCAAAATTATCAGTTGAAGAAAAGCGCTTTAAATTAATGAGTTGAGTCAATCCTGTATTATGATTTACATGAATAGAATCTGCTTTTCCACTTAAGTCAGATTTATACCATTTAGCATTATAATATGCCCTTGTAATTCTATTTTCAGCTTTGCCAGTAACCATTAAGGTGTCACTATGTATATAAATAGAGTCGTTTTCTTGAACCGTAATTGCAAGTGCACGTTTAGTAATAAAAATTGAATCTTTTTCTTTAAACACTTCAGCATAATGTCCTTTTATAATAGCTTTATTTATGGTGTCTGTAATTTTTATGTTGTTGGTTGCCGATGCAAAGCTTCGGTTTCTGTCAAAATATAAGCTATCACCTTCAATAACGCGGTCGTCATAATCTATCCTGGAATTTTTTATAAAATACCCTGAGTCATTATTGGTGTCGTAAAATCCACGCTCGCAATAAACTTTTGAGGTTTCTCCAGTAATTGTGCTTGATCCAAAAAGGTAAGCATGTCCAGTTTCAGAATAAAAATCTAATCTCTCAGTATCTATTACATACTCAGGGTTTATTAGCTTAACATCTTGCACAAATTGATACTTTTTTGCATTCATATAGTATCTTCCAAATTGACTAGTAATTGTTCCAGACGAATCTCTAACAACTTTCCCTTTGCTTTTGTAAAAAGCTTGTTGTTTAATACGATCAAAATACAAAGTATCAGAAGTGATTGTTGATGTTGGATCGGTTAACACTACATCGCCACTTGCAAAAGCTAGTTGGGTAATACCACTATATTCTATATACTTAGATATCATATTAATAGTATCGCCTTGCTTAATATTTACATTACCATAGGCTTCAATAAAATCTTCTTTTGCATAGTGGTATGCCTTATCACACCACATATCTACACCATTATGTTTGATATGAATTTGTTGAGAATCGTCTCTGGTTAATATAGTTGCTCCTGGATATTCTTCTTCATTTGTTTCTAAAAAGCCAGAATATTCAATCTCAATTTTACGACGCTCTTGAGCATAGGAAAAACTAGAGATTAAAACAGAGAAAATGAGAAATATGTATAATGATTTATGGCGTTGCAAACCTTTACTTTTTGTTGTAAAAATAACTAATTATATGTTTGTTTTATTTCTAGTTAATATAATTTTAATATATAACTAAATTGTATATAAAATAAGATTCTTCATCCCAAATTCTTGGGATTCAGAATGACAAAAAATAAATTATCTTTTAGAGTCTCCTAATTTATTTTGAAATTAAATTTATTTAAAAATAGTTTGTTTACGGTCCGGACCTACAGATACAATTTTAATAGGAATTTCTAATTCTTTTTCTAGAAAGTCAATATAATCGTTAAGTTCTTTTGGCAATTGTGAAACATTATCCATTGTTGTTAAATCTTCTTTCCAGCATTTAAATTCGGTATAAATTGGCGCGACATTATGTGCTTCAATATTGTATGGTAAATGTGTAATAATTTTGCCTTTATAATTGTATGCAGTACATACCTTTAAAGATTTAAAACCAGAAAGTACATCGGCTTTCATCATCATTAATTGTGTAACACCATTCACTTGACATGCATATTTTAAGGCGACTAAATCCAACCAGCCACAACGACGAGATCGCCCAGTAGTGGCGCCAAATTCATGACCAACACGACCCATAGTTTCACCAACTTCATCAAACAATTCAGTAGGGAAAGGTCCAGAGCCAACACGTGTGGTATAGGCTTTAAAAATACCAAAAACATCTCCAATTTTGTTTGGAGGAACACCTAGACCAGTACATGCTCCTGCAGCTGTTGTGTTAGAAGAAGTAACAAATGGATACGTTCCGAAATCAATATCAAGTAGCGATCCCTGAGCGCCTTCAGCTAAAATAGTTTTACCTTCTTTTTGAGCTTGATGAAGATACTCTTCAGAATCTATAAAAGTTAATGATTTTAAGGTATCTATAGCTTCAAAGAATTCTACTTCAAGTTCTTTTAAATCATATTGAATATCAACATTGTAGAAGGCAATCATACCTTCATGCTTATTAGCTAAAGCACGATATTTTTCTTTCCAGTTTTCCAATTCTATATCGCCAACACGAATACCATTTCTACCTGTTTTGTCCATGTAAGTAGGTCCTATTCCTTTTAAAGTGGAACCAATTTTAGCTTTTCCTTTTGCCGCTTCACTAGCAGCATCTAAGAGACGATGAGTTGGTAAAATAAGATGTGCTTTTCTTGAAATAAGTAGAGACTTTCTATAATCTACATTTTGCTCTTCTAGCTTGTCTAATTCTTTCTTAAAAATAACAGGATCTATAACAACGCCATTACCTACCAAATTTGTTGCTTCATCATGAAAAATACCTGAAGGAATGGTATGTAATACATGCGTTCTGCCATTAAACACAAGTGTGTGTCCTGCATTTGGACCGCCTTGAAATCTTGCAATAATATTATATTTGGAGGTAAGAACATCAACAATTTTTCCTTTGCCTTCGTCTCCCCATTGTAAACCTAGTAGTAAATCTACTGCCATTATGTAATTAGTTAGTTTGTTGTTTTTTTGTGCCGTAAAAGTAGAGCGAATGATTATGAATATCGATATCAAAAACTTCTTCGATAGTTTGTTTTATGGATTGAATTCGTGGATCGCAAAATTCAATAACTTCACCAGTATCTGTAAGAATTACATGGTCGTGTTGCTTATCAAAATACGATTTTTCGTATTGTGCTTGATTTTGCCCGAATTGGTGTTTTCTTACCAAACCACAATCTAATAATATTTCAATAGTATTATATAATGTGGCACGAGATACACGATATTTTTTATTCTTCATTTTTATGTACAAAGATTCTATATCAAAATGATCGTCGTTGTTGTAAATTTCATGAAGTATAGCATAGCGTTCTGGTGTTTTTCTATGACCATTTTCTTCTAGAAATTTAGTAAACACATTTTTTACAATGTCTTGGTTTTTATTTTTGCTTTTAACACTCATAATTCAGGTGCTAATTTAAACTAATTTTTACACTCTAGATACTTTTTCAATACCATTAATTTTTTTGATTCTATTCATTAATTTATCAACAAGATTATTATTTTTTACTACCACTGTTATTTTCCCAGAAAACATACCATGATCAGTTTCAAAGCTAATGTTTTTAATATTTACATGCATATTTCCAGAAATTACTTTAGTAACTTCATTGACCAATCCCAAATTATCTATTCCTATTATAGAGATAACAGCTCGAAATTCTTGCTGTGAAGAATCTATCCATTTTGCAGGCATAATTCTATAGGCATAGTTTGATTGTAAGCTTAATGCATTTGGACAGTTTTTTTTGTGCACCTTTATACCTTCATTAATCGTTAAAAAACCAAAGACATTATCACCAGGAATTGGGTTACAACAATTGGATAATTTATAGTTTAGCTTTTCTTCTTCTTTTCCAAAAACGAGCATATCGTATTTGGAAGTGATTTCATCTTTATCTAAATCTGGGACGCTACTGGGTTTACGTATTTTGTTTTTTATAAAACTTACAAATACATTACTACGTGACGCAGCAAATTCTTTGAGCATTTTATTGTCTATAGCATTTATACCAACACGATAAAACAGATCTAAACTTGTTTTAAGTTTAAAATAATTAGCAAGCTCATTAATTGCTTTTTCATTGAGTGTAATTTTAAGTTGCTTTAACTTGCGACGTAAAATTTCTTTACCTTCAGTAGCAATTATTTTGGTTTCTTCTTTTAGAGACGATTTAATTTTACTTCTAGCTCTTGCTGTTGTCGCGTAATCTAACCAGTTAGAATTTGGTTTAGAATTTTCAGATGTTAAAATATCTACCTGATCGCCACTTAGTAATTCGTGACTCAAAGGAACTAACTTGCCATTTACCTTGGCACCACGTGTTTTCATACCAACTTCGGTATGTATGCTAAATGCAAAATCTAGAGGTGTTGCACCTTTTGGAAGCGATTTTAAATCACCTTTAGGTGTAAAGACAAAAATTTCTTTTGAATATAAATTGAGCTTAAATTGTTCTACAAAATCTACAGCATTCATCTCTGGATTTTCCAAAGCTTCTTGTAACTTATTTACCCATGCATCTATAGTGTCTTCGCTTTTTTTACCGTGTTTGTATTTGTAATGTGCAGCATATCCTTTTTCAGCAATTTTATTCATGCGTTCACTACGAATTTGTACTTCTACCCAACGTCCTTTGGGTCCCATAACAGTGATATGCAACGCTTCATAACCTGTAGATTTTGGAGACGAAATCCAATCGCGAAGGCGTATAGGGTTTGGTCTAAAATGATCGGTAACAATTGAATAAATTTTCCAAGCCAAAAACTTTTCGTTTTCAAGATCGGATTTATAAATAATCCGAACCGCAAATTTATCGTACACTTCATCAAAAGAAACACCTTGTTTAATCATTTTACGACGTATAGAGTAAATGGATTTTGGACGTCCTTTAATATCGTATTTAAGATTCTCTTTATTGAGCGATTTTTTTAAGATGCTATTTATTTCTTTTATGTACGCATCTTGTTGTTCTTTACTTTCTTTAATTTTTGTAAGGATATCGTTATAAACTTCGGGTTCGGTATATTTTAAGCCTAGGTCTTCTAGCTCTGTTTTTATATTGTAAAGTCCAATACGATGTGCTAAAGGCGCATAAATGTATAGGGTTTCTGATGCGATTTTTACTTGCTTATCTGGACGCATAGCATCCATAGTTAGCATATTGTGAAGTCTATCGGCTATTTTAATAATGATTACTCTAACATCATCATTAAGGGTCAACAACATTTTGCGAAAATTCTCCGCTTGCATGGATACATCCATGTCTTTTTTAAGTGCCGATATTTTGGTAAGCCCATCAACAATACGTGCGACCGCCTCCCCAAACATACGTTCAATATCTGTAATGGTGTATTCGTCGTTATCTTCAACAACATCATGCAGTAATGCTGCAGCAATAGAGGTGGCGTCGAGCCCAATTTCTGCAGCTACAATTTTTGCGACTGCAATGGGATGAAAAATATAAGCTTCCCCAGATTTTCTGCGTTGTTCCTTATGTGCATCAACAGCTAAATCAAAGGCACTTCGGATGAGCTTTTTATCGTCTTTTGAAAGCGTACGATAGCTTATTTTTAGTAGCTCTTTGTACTCTTTTGCAATGGCTGCATTTTCCTTTTCTATCTCCACATCATTCATAAAACTAAAGTAGCAATAAGAATTTTAATGAGCAATAGTTTTGTTTGGGATTTTAAAATTAATGAAAAAGGGTTTTTTGGAGATTCGTTAAATATTAGCTAATCAGCAATTCAATTCTTATTAGCGACTGTTAAGCGAAGGTAGCAGTATTTTATGAAAAAGTCAAACTATATGCTTTTACTAATTGAAATTTGAATTCGACATTTCAGTTATTAATTTATCCATCATTTTCATGCCTTTTTTAAGCTCACTTTTAGCAATAAACTCATTAGCTCTATGAGCTTGTTCAATAGATCCAGGACCACAAATAGCAGATTGAAATCCTTCAGCTGCAAATTGTCCAGCTTCAGCAGCATAAGCTACTGTGCTTAGTTTAGTATTTCCTGAAATGCGTTTTACTAAATCAACAACATCATCCGTTTCTTTGGTGTCAAGATGTACTACAGCTGGATGATTTTCTTTGGTCATGATTTTAAAATCTGGAAATATGTTGCGCAGTTCTTGTTCTCGTTCTCTACAATGGGTATTAAATTCTTCGATAATTGTAAAAGGATCATCCATTGGAATAGATCTTAAATCCCAATAAAAATGTGCATTATCTGCAATTACATTTGGAGCAATACCTCCATTTACCAGCCCAATATGAATTGAGGAATGTGGAGGATGGAAACGTTCATCAATACGACCATCTTCAATTAATTCATTCATTTTGTTTTCTAACCATAAAATAAGACGCATTGCTTCGTGAATGGCACTAACTTCTTGTTTGATTCGGCTGCTATGTCCAGCAGAACCATTTACGTAAGTTTCAAGAATATAAATTCCTTTTTGACCAACAATTGGTTCCATTAGTGAGGGTTCACCAATGATTGCGTATTTTGGGGTTTCAGTGTAAAATATTTTTATGTGTTGAGCAAGTTCTGGAGCAGCCAAACAGCCAACTTCTTCATCATAGGAAAACGCAAAATAAATGGGTTTTGTTAAATTGGCTTTCACCATGTCTGGAAGTGCTGTCAAGCAACAAGCCACAAACCCTTTCATATCACAAGAACCTCTTCCGTAAAGTTTGCCATCGCCAATGTCAGTCAACTCAAAAGGGTTGGTCTTCCATTCTTGACCTTCAACAGGAACAACATCTGTATGACCAGAAAGAATAACTCCTCCATCAATAGCTGGACCAATTCTGCAATGCAAAGATGCTTTATTTCCTTCTGCATTTGGAACTAGAGTTGTCGTGATTCCATAAGATTCAATATATTCTTTAATCCAATGTATGATGCTCAAATTACTTTCGCCACCAAGAACTGGGAAAGCAACAAGTTTTGATAAAATGTTTTCTACTGTCATGAATTTGTTGTTAGCTATAATTTGTTGCTACTGCAATGATAAGGGCAATAAACGCAATGCCTAATAAACTGATTAATACTGGAAAAATAAATCGAATCCATCTGTCAATTGGTACTCTGCACATACTCAACATTGCAATTAAACCTCCTAATGTTGGGTTGATTAAATTTGATAATCCGTCACCAATTTGAAAGGCTAATATGGTTATTTGTCGTGTTAATCCAAGTGATTCTCCAAGTGGTAGCATAACAGGTAAAGTCGCTAATGCTTGTCCGCTTCCTGATGGAATAAAAAAGTTGATTACGGTTTGAGAGATAGACATGCTAATTGCAGAAGCATATAATGGTAAATCTTGCAACATTAAGGATAAATTGTATGATATAGTATCACCAATATTTCCCATCTCCATTAATACTTTAATAGATGTTGCATAACCAACCATAAAAGCTCCAGGAGCTGCTACAGAAACCGCTTTTAGCACAGTTTCACTCATGGTTGTTGCATCCATTCTTGATACAATACCACAGAGTACTGCAACAATTAAAAATACAGCGGAAAGTTCATTCAGGTACCAATTTAGATTAAATACGCCATATAATATGACCATAAGGCCAATTAAAAAAATGGAAATTATCATCCAGTTATTCATTGACACTCTATAATCTTGAATGGGTTTTGATAGTGACATGCCACTAACATCAAGACCTTTGCCTAGACTTTTTTCAGGATTCTTTGTAATTTTTTTAAAGTACCTAACATTGTAGTATGCCATTATAGACAGGCCTGCAAAACATAAAAAACTTCGTAAAAGTGCACCTGAAAACATTGGAAGTTCAGCTATTTTATGACCAGTTCCAACTGTGTAAGGATTAATAGGAGAGAGTCCAAACCCAATAGTCATTGCGCCTACTGAAATTCCAGCAGCCAAAATTAAATCACCTCCAGAACTTGTCATTTTCAACCTCTGTACAAA
>CAZQBE010000084.1:0-8848 GCA_964591595.1 uncultured Flavobacteriaceae bacterium | reverse complement strand
CTAACTTATTTAGTTTTTATGGTCGTATAAATGCTTTTATTTCTTTCATAATAAAACTATTTATAAATTAATATGTCGCTTTTATTTCTCCACACGTTGGCATTTTTGCTCCTAAATATGGGTTTCTAATTTCCTTGTCAAAACTTAGCCAATACCCTCCATTATTATTATCGGCCATTGGGCAAAAGTCTAAATAAAGTGGTTGTCCATTTTCAGTTTTAATGCCTAAAGTGCTTATGGCATCTGATAGCTGCTTGCCTAAAATTAAAAAGGCATCTCTTTGTGTACCTATTTCTTTTGAATTTTGAATTTTAGCAACTGCTTCTTTTAAAGGTTTAAGGGACTTTATCCAAACATTATGAGCATCTCCAAGTAACAAAAGCATATCTACGTTTTCTAGAGAATTTTTTACATATTTTGCTTTCTTTTGTGTTAGAGTTGAATTATCATCAACAAAGGCATCTTTTAATTTGATATATTCAGTTACTACTTTTCCTAATTGTTGCTTAAACGTTGCATCAATTTTAGATTTATCTATCTTAACCATATTACTCATATCTTTATTTTTGCTTTCTTGGTTCTCCATTTCATTTGCATTATCTTTTCTCATATCCATACCTGCATGACCACCAGTACTTACTTTTCCGCCTTCAGGATTCATCATGCTTTTTTGACCTATTAATTGTGCTGAAGCATCGATTCTAAACACACCATTTGTAGCAACAGTTTCACCTTCTTTTAAACCATTTTTCACGATGTAAAAATCGCCTAAATCTTCTCCAAGAATAATCTCTCTATATACAAACGAAATAGTTTCCTCATGTGGGACTTTTACATATACTACTGCTCTTTTGCCTGTCCAAAGTACCGCAGATTTTGGTATAATAATAGCATCTTTCATGTTGGTTAAATTTGCTTTAATAATACCATTGGCATACATTTCTGGCAAGAGCTTGTTTGATGGATTTTTTACTTCAACTCTTACTTTTGCGACTCTTGTATTTGAAGACACGAATGGATCTACATACGTCACCTTTCCTTTAAATTCTTTACCAGGAATGGCTTGGATATTGAATTCGACTACATCGTTTATATGGATCCAAGGAATATCAGATTCGTAGGCTTCAAACATCACCCAAACAGAACTTAAATTTGCAATATCAAATAAATTTGTCCCCGCCATAACGTGGTCACCTAACTCCACATTTCGTTTCATGACATAACCTGAATAATCAGAATAAATATCTACTTGTTCATTGACCTTTCTAGATTGTTCAATCGCATCAATTTGCTTATCAGAGAGTTTCCAAAGTTTTAACTTATTCCGCGAAGCGGTATATAATTGGGGATAGATATCTCTAGAATTAATCGCTTCAAAAAGTTCTTTTTGTGCTGAAATCAAATCTGGTGAATATATACGCACAATGCGTTGTCCTCGAGACACTTTTTCGCCTGTAAAATTAACATATAGGCGTTCTATACGTCCAGGAATATGTGAAACTTGAGAATACAATCGTCTTTCATCTGGTTTTACTTTTCCTAACAAGCGAATTTCTTTATTGGCATTAGAGCGTTCAATTATTGTAGTTTGAATGTTCGCCAATTGTATCGCTTCTTCAGTCATAACAATTTCATTTGAAGCAATATTTTCTGAAGAGGCACTTGATGTCTCTAAAGGAATAAGTTCCATGCCACAAATTGGGCAATTTCCAGGTTTATCCATTCGTATTTGTGGATGCATCGAACATGTCCATAATCCGGTTTCTTTGTCTTGAACGTATTCGTGTTCACCATCTTTAACTCTTACTTCTGAGCTTCCGCCAGAGAATACGTTGCCTAATATAATTCCGAGAATTAAAATTCCGGTTCCTAAAATGTAATTTTTATATTTTTTCATTTTATATTTTTTTAATTTCCTATTAAATATTCAACAAACGCTGTTGCGGCATTTTTATCGGTTAATGCTTTTTGATATGCTAATTCGTATTTTAATAATTGTCGTTCTATACGTAACACTTCTTCAAAATCTTTAGAATCTGTAGAGTAGGAGGTAATTAAAACATCTAGTACTTTTTTAGCAATTTCTGATTGTGTTTGATTTAGCAAAATACGTCTGTCACTGTCGCTAAAATTTTTAAAGGTATTTTCATATACTGTTGTTAAGGTGTTTTGTTTATCTTCTTTTTTAGATAATTCGGCTTCTTGTAAATATTTAGCTTCCTTTATAAGCGCTTTATATTTATTTCGGTACAATGGAATTTTAATTCCTATAGAAGGAAATAAAAAGGCATCTTTACCATTATCTGAAAATGAAGATCCTGAATTTTTGCTAACAATAGTGTAGCCAAGACCAATATTAAATTTTGGTAACCCTTGTTTTTTTGCTACGACCTCTTGATTAACAAAGGCATTTAATTTATGCTCAATACTTTTTAATTCATGGTTTGAACTATAAATTTCTTCTAAAACTGCTTGTTTGTTAATTGACAGTTCATCTTGCCATAAGGTTTCAGGTACTTCAATAATAGCTGAAGTATCCGTATTTAATAAGTTGTTAAACTTTATTTGTAATACCTTTTTTGTATCAGAGAGTAATGCTAATTGATTGCGTAAATCGTTTAACTCTAACTCTACACGAAGTTCATCAACTATTGATGCTTTACCAGCTTCAATTTTAACTAAAGATAAGCGTTTAAAAACCTCAAGTATTTGAATATTTTCTTGGGTTATTTCTATTGCTTTTTCAATAAAGTAATAGTTGTAATACGCTGTTTTAACCTCAAAGAAAAGATTAGATTTAGTGTTTTCAAACACCTCGTATTTAGCATTTGCCATTTCTGTGGCAACATCTTCTTTGGCACTTAACAATCCAAACCAAGGGAAGCTTTGAGCAATATTAAATCTCCAATTTTGTGGACCAACTCTGGTTTCTACAGGTTGAATAAAATACCCGAAAGCAAAACTAGGATCTGGTAATGTACCTACTTGAGGTACTTTTTCCATAGCAGCCATGTAATTGCTAAACTTGGCTTTTAAACCAGGATTATTTGTCGCTGCAGTTTCTAAATAATTCTTTAAACTTTCTTGACCAGAGATGTTTGTACTAAACATCAATAATGCACTGAATAAAAGAATTTTATAAAAAAATTTTTCCATTTTTTTTAATTTATGCATTAGACCTTTTTAGTTTATTAATCAAGTTACGCTCTTTCCACATACAGTATAGCACGGGAACAACAAACATGGTCATTACTTGCAGCAGCATGCCTCCAAATGATGGAATTGCCATTGGGACCATTACATCGGCTCCCTTTCCTGTTGCAGTTAATACTGGTATTAGCGCAATAACAGCTACAGCAGCAGTCATCATTGCAGGTCTAACTCTTTTTGCACCAGCATGTAATACGGATGTTCTAATATCTTTTATAGTCTTCGGTTTTTCCTCATCAAAAACTTGTGTTAAATACGTTCCCATAATTACACCATCATCGGTTGCAATACCAAAGAGTGCAATAAAACCTACCCAAACAGCTACACTTAAATTAATAGTGTGTAACTGGAACAAGTCTCGCATATGAACTCCAGCAAAACTGAAATTTAAGAACCAATCTTGACCATACAACCATATCATAATAAAACCACCAGAAAAAGCTACAAAAATTCCTGTAAATACCATGAGTGATGGTAAAATCGATTTGAATTGAAAATATAATATTAATAAGATTAGAATTAACGAAATTGGCACAACAATTAGTAAACGTTTTGATGCTCTAATTTGATTTTCATAGTTACCAGTAAAACGATAGGTAACTCCATCGGGTAATTGGAATTCGCCCGAATCTATTTTAGACTTAATAAGTGCTTGTGCATCTTCAACAACATTAGTTTCTGCATTTCCATCTTTCATATCAAAGATGACATATCCTGTTAAAAAAGTGTCTTCTGCTTTAATAACTTGAGGTCCACGAACGTACTCAATAGAAGCTAATTCGCCTAATTCGACTTGTACGCCAGCTGGAGTTGGAATTAAGATCTTTTTAATATCTTCAGGATTATCTCTAAATTCTCTAGCATAACGTACACGTACAGGAAAACGTTCCCTACCTTCAACAGTTGTTGTTAATTGTTTTCCGCCAACAGCAACCGATAGTTGCATTTGCATATCTTTAATGGTTAAACCATAGCGAGACATTGCTTGTCTGTTTAGCTTAATTTCTAAATAGGGTTTACCAACAACTCTATCGGCAAATACAGTAGGAGGGTTTACACTAGGAACTTCTTTTAAAATGCTTTCTAATTCAAACCCAACTTTTTCGATAACTTCTAATGTTGGACCAAATACTTTTATTCCCATTGGAGCTCGCATACCTGTTGCCAACATTATTAAACGAGTTTGAATAGGCTGTAGCTTTGGGGCAGAAGTTAATCCTGGGAATTTAGAATGTTTTACAATTTCTTTCCAAATATCATCAGGTCTTTTAATTTTTTCACGCCATTGTCTAAAGTTTTCACCATCTTCATCAGGTATTAATTCATCTTCGGTTATTTTTCTGAATTCATCTTCACCATATTTATAAGTTGAACCATCTTTTAAAACAAAGGCTTCATCCTCATCTACTTTAAAACGTTCTCTATGTCCATCTTCATCTAATATATATTCTGGAATATAGTTTATAGTATTTTCATACATTGATGTTGGTGCTGGATCTAAAGCTGAATTTACACGACCCCATTTCCCTACAGAAGATGCTATTTCTGGAATAGAATTCATGTGCTTATTAATTGTAGCAATCACTTCCATATTTTCAGTAATCCCTGAATGAGGCATTGTTGTAGGCATTAATAAAAAAGACCCTTCGTCTAAAGCTGGCATAAACTCTTTGCCAATACCTGGAAAAGATTTTTCTAAACTTGTCCATGCATTATTGTTTTTAACGAAGTCTGGCATAAAACCAAAGGTTTTACCAAAGCCTAACCAGATGTTAATTCCGAAAAACACAATAACAATTGGAATGGCTAGAAATTTCCATTTATTATCTAAACACCATGCTAAAATTGTAGTGTAGTAATGCACAATGGTCATTAATACTCCTAGTACAGAGCCAACTATAATAATTACAAAAATAAAATTGACAAGTGTAGAATTAGAAGCACCTAACGGCATCCATTCAATAGTTAAAAAGTAAATTACAATAAGTATGGTAATAGCAATATTAAAATAGTTTGCTATTTTTTCTGAATATGGAAGTTTAATTTTATTATTTAATAAACTACGTGGAGATACTTTGGTTAATAAATTATTTACACCAAAAGCAATCAACGCAAACGCAATAATACTTCCATAAGCAATTGTAAAAACAATACCAAAGCCAATTAACAGCGCATTGAAAATTCTACTTGTTTTCTTTTTATCAAAACGTATAGAAAAAAGTACTTGCGCTATGGCAGGAATAAACATAATTCCAATAAATAAGGATGATACTAAAGCAAATGTTTTGGTCCATGCTAGTGGCCTGAATAATTTTCCTTCGGAAGCTTGCATTGCAAAAACAGGCAAGAAACTTACAATGGTTGTTGCCAATGCTGTCATAATAGCCGAAGCGACTTCAACAGTTGCAACATAAATTACCTGTACTAATTTTTTCCCTTTAATGCCTTCATTTTCGGGCATTTCTAGATGCCTTATAATATTTTCGGTAAATACAATGCCTACATCAACCATGACTCCAATGGCGATGGCTATACCTGAAAGGGCTACGATGTTTGCATCTACATTAAAATATTTCATTAATATAAAAGTCATCAAAACACCGACTGGAAGTAATGTTGAAATTAATACTGATGCTCTTAAGTTGAGTACTAACACAATAACAACCAAGATACTAATTAGTATTTCGTGAGATAGCGAAGACTCTAGTGTGCCTAAAGTTTCTTGAATTAATCCAGAACGATCATAAAAAGGAATTATGGTCACTTTTGAAACTGTTCCATCAGCTAATGTTTTAGAAGGTAAACCCGGAGCAACTTCAGCAATTTTACTTTTAAGATTATGAATTACTTCTTGTGGATTTGCACCATATCTGGCAACCACCACACCTCCAACAGCTTCAACACCACTTTTGTCAAGACCACCTCTTCGTGTGGCTGGACCAAATTGTATTTTAGCAACATCTTTTAGACGAATAGGAACGTTATCTCTAACAGTAACAACACTTTCTTCTAGATCGCTTAAGTTTTTTATGTAACCTAATCCTCTAACTAGATATTCAACTTTATTAAACTCTAATGTTCGGGCGCCAATATCAAGGTTGCTGTTTTTTACAGCATTCATGATCATCTTAACATCAACATTATTGGCTTTCATTGCGTCAGGATCAATCTCTATTTGATATTCTTTTAAATAGCCACCAATAGAAGCTACTTCTGAAACACCACTTGCAGCCGTTAGATAATATCTTACATAAAAGTCTTGAATGGTTCTTAATTCTTGTGGATCCCATCCACCTGTAGGTTCGCCAGTTTTAGGGTTTCTTCCTTCTAGAGTATACCAATATACTTGTCCTAGAGCTGTTGCATCAGGACCAAGAGCAGGTTTAACTTCATCAGGAACGGTTCCTGGAGGTAAGGAATTTAACTTTTCTAGTATCCGTGTTCTACTCCAATAAAAATCTACATCATCGTTAAAAATAATATAGATACTGGAAAGCCCAAAAATAGAATTACTTCTAATAGTTTTTACTCCAGGAATTCCAAGAAGAGCAGTAGTTAAAGGATAGGTAATTTGATCTTCTATATCTTGAGGTGATTGTCCCATCCATTCAGTAAAAACGATTTGTTGGTTTTCACCTATATCGGGAATTGCATCAACAGGAACTGGATTTCTTTCCATCCATGAAATGTCCCAGTTAAATGGTGCTGTAACAATACCTCCAATAATAAAAGCAGCTAGTAGCATGAATGTTATTAACTTGTTTTCAAGAAAATAACGAATGGTTTTGTTTAACATTTATAATGATTTATTTGATTTTTATAACTTTTAATTTGTTTTAGAATCTATACAATTGATGTTATAGATACTATTACATTGAAATAGAATTATTAACATATTTCTAAACAATGAAAAAATGCACAAAAAGTTAAATCAAATAAGGAAAGTTTGATAAAGTACTTGTATGTCTTTATCAATTAAAGGGGGAGAATAATCTCTAAAAGGAATAGTTTTATTATCTAATCCTTCAAATAAATTTACATAAGAATAAATAAAAGAAGCAACAAACAATTGTTGATCAAACGAAAGTGAATTAGTAGAAATGTTTAATTCATTTTGCCCTTCTTTTACAATATGTTCATCATTACAACACTCTTTTTTTGTAATTAGCTCTTGCGAATTTTTTTCAGAGGAATGCATATCCATTCCACAAGTATTAGCGTTTGAATATACTGTAACATCTACTAATACATCACCACAATAATGCTCATTAATGGTTAGTGACATTGTAGAGAATAACACTAGGAATGCTAAAAATAAAGAGGTTATATTTTTAAAGAATGCTTTCATTTGCAGTACAAAGTTAGCAAATCTTTATTAAAAAAAATTAAAGTTTTGTTAAAACAGTCTTTTACACTCTATAACTATAGTTTTAAATAAAATCATTTAACAGCATATTGTAACATGTTTTGTGTTTTATAATTAATTTTAGATTTATTATTTGCTTCGATAAATAATTATGACCCTTCGGACATAAATTTAATTGTTTCATCCTTTCATTTTCTTAACTTAAATTATAAATCATAACTTAATGGAATAACTATTAACCAAAACCAATTTAAAATGAAAAAAAGTGTAATTATTTTTATGATGATGTTTACAGTCATCATGTATTCCCAAAAGAAAAAAAACGGAACTATTTACAATGAGCATCCAGCAATTACTGTTGTTGAAGATATGCTACATGCCTTTTTTGTTGAAAGTGATTCAGCGAAAGTTGCATTGTTGTTAGCCGACGATTTTAAGTCATTTAGTGGCACTAACATAAACCCTAATAACAAAGGTAGAGACAAATCAAATTTCTTACGCGGTGTAAAATGGTTTAAAAATAATGTAGATTATAAAAGTTATGAAAGATCTCCTGGAGCTTATCCTGATGCCTTAGAGTATAAAGGTGATGGTGACGGATTATGGGTGCAGACTTGGGATCAATTTAAAGGTGTTAATAATAAAACTGGTGTAAAATTGGATATGCCAATACACAGGCTATTTGTTATCGATAAAGATAATAAAATCAAAAGTATGATTACTTATGATAATAATCGTCCTTGGGCTGAATTTAGTCAAAGTTTTGTTGATAGAACAAATGGAACCATTTACAACCATCATGAAAATATTAATACTGTAAGAAAAGTAATTAGAGCTTTCGAGCACGGAGATTTTGATAACGCATATAGTTATTTTGCTGATAATGCTAGATTTAGTAATAGTGAAACTCCTCGAGGTAAAGCTCTTTCCCTTGATGAACAAAAGGAAGAAATTAAAAAAATTAGAGAAGTTTGGGATGTTGTAAGTTTTGATTTAAGTGGTTATCCAGATTATTTAGAATATGAAATAGGTAATGGCAAAGTAGCACAATCCTGGTGGACAATTAGATTAATTAGAAAATCGGATAATAAAAAGTTTGAATTACCTATTTTATATATTCACGATTTTAATGATGATGGAAAAATAACACGCCAGATGGCATATTATAGTTCTAAAGTATTAGAAGACTAAATAAATTTTAAAAATATTTAAGCAAAAAACCCATAACATTGTTATGGGTTTTTACTTTGCGGAGAATGGATGACAGAGCCC
>CAZQBE010000083.1:0-8863 GCA_964591595.1 uncultured Flavobacteriaceae bacterium | reverse complement strand
AGGCCGCTTTATTGGCTATGATGATTTACTCGAACAAATTAAATTAGATCAATGCAATATTATTAATTAATACCTTTTATTATGAAAACAAAATTACTAATTGTACTATTCTTTGGAATATTAAGTGTTGAAGCACAAACAACTCACAACCTAGACTGGCATATTAATTTTTTAAGTCCAGCAACAGATTTAACCGTTGAAATTGGAGATACTGTAACTTGGACTTGGACAGATATTTTTCCACATACTGTTCAAAATGTAGTTGGTAATTCAGTAGAAACATTTAATAGTGGCACATTAACTGGGAATGGTTCCACATTTTCATATACGTTTACTGTGGTAGGTGTTAATGATTATTTTTGTGGTATACATGGTGCCTTGAGCATGTCAGGAACGATTACTGTGCAAAATACACTTGGGATTGATGATAATATTCTTAAAAAGTTTAGCATCCTAACTAACCCTGTAAACCAAGAATTAAATATAAATGTATCTCCTAGTATACTTCAAGGTGACGAAGAAATTATTATATATGATTTATTAGGTAAAAAAAGCATCACTAAAAAAATTGGCAATGAACAAAATGTTATAATAGATGTTTCAGATTTAAGTAGTGGGTTATACATGATTACAATAACATCTAAAAACATTAAAATCTCAAAACGATTTATTAAAAAGTAGACATTTTTTAAACTATTCAATATGAAGCATATATTAATAGTTATTATTTTTTTAACTCCTTTATTTATATTTTCACAAGAGGATTTGCTCAATGAGATTGATATTGATTCCTCTGTTATTTATGAAATTACGGCAACTTTTAAAGGCTTAAAAATTGTGAATTTTGAGTCCACTAAACTTGTTGCAAAAAAAGAGTTAACACTTGTTATATCACATAGATTTGGTAGTATAGAAAATGGATTGGACACCTTTTTTGGTTTAGATGACGCCGTAACACGTATCAATTTTGTATATGGTTTAAATGATTGGTTTAATATAGGTGTATCGAGAAGTTCATTTCAAAAGAATTATGAAATGTCCTTTAAGTACCGGTTGAGAAAGCAAGTTAAAAACGGATTTCCTTTTACTATTGTTGGCTATAATTCAATACTAGTGAATACAGCATTAGATAAAAATAATTTACCAAAGCTAGAGTTTAAAAACCGGGTTGGTTATACAGCACAATTACTAATCTCAAGAAAAATTGACACCAACTTTTCAGTAGAAATTGCACCTACTTTTTTTCATGATAACTATGTTGCTATTGATAAGCAAAATAATTCTCAATATGCTATTGGTATTGGTGGACGTTATAAGTTAAGTAAACATTGGTCTTTAAATCTTGATTATGGGCACCACTTTAATAGAGCACAAAAGTCGCCTTTTAGAAATCCTTTATCTATAGGTTTTGATTTAGAAACTGGAGGTCACGTATTTCAAATGCATTTCACAAATGCACAACCCATGAACACAAATGGATTTTTAGGACAAGCCACTGGAAACTGGAGTGATGGTAATATTTATTTTGGATTTAATTTAAGTCGTGTATTCTAAAAAAAGCAATTATGAAAAATAGTTTCTTCCATATTATATTGTTTTCTTTTGTGTTTACTAGTTGTGCTTATGATAGCGAAAGTGATTTGATAGACTCTAAAGAATTGCCAAATGTTGTTACATATAATGGTCACATAAAAAATATCATAGATAATAATTGTATTATTTGCCATACTAATCCACCTGTAAATGACGCACCTATGTCGCTATTATTATATGAGAATGTTAAAGAAGCCATTGAAAATCGAGGATTAATTGATCGTATATCTTCGCAAGATTTAGGGTTTTTAATGCCCTTTGGAGGGCCACGTTTGCCTCAACACTTAATCGATATTATTATTAAATGGGAAATAGATGGTTTATTAGAAGAATAAGAGATGACACAATGAAAAAAATAATTTATATAATACTGTTAGTTGGGGTAACTGTATCTGCACAAGGAAAATACTTAACCAGAGTAGGATTTGTCCAGTTTAAAGCTTCTATTGCATCCTTTGAAAAAGTTGAAGCCATAAACAATTCTGCAAGCGCAATCTTAAACATTGAAAATGGCGAAATAGCGGTCTTAGTTTTAATTAAAGCATTTCGATTTAAAAATGCCTTAATGGAGGAACATTTTAATGAAAGCTACGCAGAATCGGATCAATATCCAAAAGCAATATTTAAAGGTAAAATACAAGATTTTTATATTGAGAAAATAGATGTAAATAAAAACATGTTTAACCTGGACGGTGAGCTGAGTTTTCATGGTAAAGCAAAGACACTTGAAGGTTTAAGTGTGACTATAAAACAAAACGGTGATATAATTTCTGTCTCAGGTGAGTTTATAGCAGATGCGTCCGATTTTAATATCAAAATTCCTAAAATTGTTAGAAACAAGATTTCTAAGGACATTAAAGTTTCTTTCGAATTTAAGCTTCAAAAAAGATAAAAATCTTTTAAAAGAATGGGCTCTTGTAATCTAACTTGATTTTTAATAGTGTCAAAGAGGCAAATTTCAATCTATCTGTCATTATTATTTTCAAAAAAAACTCTGCAAAGTTTCTTATTATTATTTGCAAACCCAAGGCATAAAATGTACATTCGTATAATTAAAACTTATATTTAAATAAAAACTTTAAAATTATGGAAGGATATTGCGTAAAATGTAAATCAAAAAAAGAGATTCAAGGTGGTGCAGAGGTTACAATGAAAAATGGCAGAAAAGCGATGAAAGGTAAGTGCCCAACTTGTGGGACAGGAATGTTTAGAATATTAGGTAAAGCATAATGAATAAAATCCTTTATCGGATTTAGAATTCGTAAACTGAAATTTACATATAATCAGATGGAATAATTCTTTCTGATTATATGTGTATTTAATATATTTCATTTACAAATATTTTCTTCTAGTTTCTTCAATACGAAACGAATTAATAGTATAAAACAAGTTATTATGGGTTGTTATAATTCAGCTGTAGTTAATGCTTCAGCAAGTGAAGTATTTGATACAATAAATAATTTCCATGATTTATCATGGGCAAAAAATGTAATTACTAAACTTGATGTTAAAGGCAATAAAAAAGGGGATGAGGTAGGTGCTCAAAGAGTTTTAAATGATGCGTTTCATGAAACATTACTTTCTGTAGATAATGTAGCAAGAATTTTTACGTATAGTATTGATGATGGTCCAGGACCAGTGTCAAATGACAATGTAGATGGATATATTGGAGAGGTTTCCGTATTGCCTATTACCGAAAATAACACCGCATTAGTTATTTGGTCATCCAGATGGAATTCATCTAAAGATGGTGGAGTTGCTGATTTTTGTAATCCTATTTACCATGCTATATTACAAGATTTAAAAAGCTACTTTTAATATAAAACATTATTCAGAAGTATTTAAAAAATCAATGATTAAGCTTATAAGTTCATTACTATAAGCAGATTTAAACATGTGTTGGGCATGGTATGACCCAGGATATATTTTTAGTTGTTTAGGCTGAGAAGATTCATTAAAAATTGTATTAACTTTTTTAAAGAGACCTTCATTTTTAGATACAATAATTAACTTCTTTATGAACTTACTAGCAATTCCTGCACCTCCAGCTGGAGCAAGTAAGACTGCTTTTTTAATAACACTATCAGTTTTTGTATTCAAAGCACTTAATACTGCTGCGCCACCCATACTACCTCCAACAATTGCAATACTATTAAATCCTTTGTCTTTTAAATAATCAATGGCTCCTAATATATCTAGAGATTTTTTATTAGTAGTTCCCTTTTTACTGTTACCATAACCCCGAAAATCTATTGAAAGAGATGCGATCCCTTTATTTTGTAATTTTTCAGCTAAAAAATACCAGCTTTCTTTGTTAAAAATGGCTCCATGGGCAAAAATAACAACAAAGTCTTGGCTTTTCCCTTTAAAAAAGGAGGCTTCAATAACGCCATGATCTTCGGTTGTATAGGTAATTAACTCAAAACCATTAGAGGTAGCCAAAATTGATTGCATAGTAAAACTCGTTAAGGAAAGACTAAAAAATAAAGTAAATATGTACTTGTTTATCATTTTAATAATTTAAAACATAATGTAGGATTTTATAAAATTAAAATTATTTCAACAGAAACTATGTAAAACTAGACTCCCTTTTCAAATATTTTATTATTAATTGTATAAAAGTGGTCAATTTTTAGATCCTCTGGGAAACTATTATCAAAAACAATGATAGATTTATTTTTTCTTAAATCATTTAAAAGATGAGCTATGTGTGTAATAGTTCTAGAATTTAAGTCTTTAAATGGTTTATCTATAATTAGGTAATGTTTATTCGTTAAAATAGCTCTGCAATACATCAATATTTTTTTCTGTCCACGGGTTAAATTATTACCTAAATCGCCAATAGTATCGTACAAATTTAGTTTGTTTTGGTCGTCTTCAAATTGTTGCATTGACTGTAATAGGTCTGAAGCTTTTTGTTCTTTCTCTTTTTTTCTACTATATACAATGGCTTCGTAAACTGTTTTCCCATATAAAGGAAAAGCATCTGAAATTACAGAAATGTTCTTTCTAATGGTTTTTTCAGATAGGTTTTTGTAGTTGTATTTACCAAAAGTTATTATGCCATTTGTTGGCGAATATATTTTAAGTATAAGATTAATGAGAGTATTTTTTCCAGTTCCGGAATCTCCTGAAACTAAGGTGATTTTATTTGGTGACAGCTTAATATCAGCTTTTTCAAAAACAAAACTACTCCCAGATTCATATTTAAAAGAAACTTTTTTGAATTCTATTGTGCTTTCTGAAAGGTTAATGTTTTCAAATGGCAAGCTATTTTCAGATTCAAGAGAAAAAATGTGAAGTAATTTATCAAATGAAATATTTCCTAATTTCCAAATAATACTTACTCTTAAAGTACGCCTTAAAATGGGAAGAAATGAGATAATTAATAGGATTAAAATTAATAAAGAAGGCGCGTTAAAAGAAGCATTATGATTTGTTTTTAAATAATAGACATACCACATTAACAATCCAATCATTAAGTATGTTAGAAACGGAATGATAGATTGAATTAGACCAACCACTTTTTGATATTTTTTCCCAACAACATATAATTTTTTAGAGCGTTTTATATATCTTTTTTCTTCAGGGGTATACTTATTAAATGCTTTTATGGATAGAATAGCTCTTAAACGTGTATTTACAAAAGTTAACATTCCAGAGCGTTGATTTCTCCTGTTTACCGAAATCGTATATAAAATGTTATTTATAAAAAACAGTATGAAAATTGAAAAACCAATAGATATTGCCGCAATTGCACCTAATTTAATATTGATATATGCTATGGTAATGAGCAAAAAAACAATTAGAATAAGATCTTGTGAGAATCTAAACAACCCTCTTGTAACGTAGTTTTGAATACTTTTTAAATCGCCACTATATCTTAATAGATATTTTCCAATGCCCTTTTCGTCATAAACAGAATTACTTATTTGAAGTTGATGTTTAAAAAGATCTTCTCTAAGCGTTTTAGCAAATTTTTCTCCAATAATAGCAACATAGTACTTGTTTATATATTCAAAAACAAATCGAAAAAAAATAAGCCCAATAAAGAATAAAAGGAATGTTGTAAAATCTTTTGTATTAATAAGAGGCATATCGCTCAACAACTTTAATCGATGTGATGAAAACCCAAAATTAAACTCATAAAATCGTCCAAGACTTATAGGTACTAATAATGTAAAAACATTATAACACAATCCACTTAAAAAAGCAACTACTACTAGAAGTTTGTTTTGTACTATAAAACTAACTATTAACTGCCATTTTGTTTTCAAACTTTAAGTAATTTATGTTTTTTTCTAAGGTATTAATAATTTCTTTAGACATCAAATCTTCGCCTGTTAAAACAGTATAATTAGATTGCTGTTTAACTTCGTCTACTAATAATGGGCTCGTTGTAAAAAGACCTGTTGTACCAATTACTTTACAGTTTAACTTAGTAAGCATATCAGCTCCTGAAACCGCACTCATACTGTCTGCTGATGAAAATAATGCGCCAGACACATTACTCATAAACTGTTTATTATAGATTAGTGCTGAAGTTTCTCTTTGCAAAAGACCATCGGCTATTTCTACAATTATGTAATCTGGATTAGAAGGTTTAACTTTTTCTAAAAGATTTTCATATAGATTTAGTAATTCTGATGTAGAACACATATAAGTTGAAGGAAAACCAAAGTCGGAAAAGTCTAAGGCTACTTTTGCACCATAATCACGCACTAAACTTTTATCTTTGGTAAAAACAGTACCAGTTAACTTAATAAAAGCCACTTTTTTACGTGCAAGTTTTAAACCTCTTGCAAGAAATGCTGCTGAGGTAGTTTTTCCACTATCCATACTAGTACCTAATGACAGTATTATTTTAGGCTCTATATTTAATGGGATAGATTTATCTATCGTGGTTTCAGTATTTAAATATTTGGTGTTTATAATAGCTCCTTTTTCATTAACCACATAACCAACTAAGCTTAGCGTTGTTGGACCGACCAATTCAAACTTTTTATGTATACTCTTTAACACACCAATTGCTCCTCCTTGTCCTAGTATATGATATGTAGAGCAATAGGAGTCTGGAATATAACCTTCCATTTGTCCTGTTGCATAACGGTTTCCAAAAGTAGCCATAATTAAATCGCCTGGTAAAATGAATTTATTATTTCCTCCTACCGATTGAATTCGGGTGTGTTTTCCTATGTCTTTAACTTTAAAAATAGCAACGTCTCCAGCTTTTGGCACATAGCTTTTTTTAATTTCTTTATTTATTATTGTACTATTTACATCTTTACAAATAATAGCTTTTTTTATTTTGTTTGAATTAATTTTTGTTAGTTTCATAATGATAAGGTTTATTTAAGTAGGTTAATTTATTTTAAATGATAAGTTTGTTCCAATAACGGAATAATCATTATCCGGTAATTGATCTGTATTAACTTCATTTTGCATTAGATAATAAAATGAAAGTCGCATTGAAGAATCTTTAACAGGTTTAAAACTTAAACCAGTTTTAAAGCGAAACCTTTTAAAGCCACTTGAAATGATTCCACCGTTGTAATAGTATAACTGTCCCTCAATATAGGGTGATACACTAGACCTTCTTACATTATAGCCTAGTCTAGCTGAATAGATACTTCGGTTTTTATATTTATCTAAATCTGCAAAGAAATGCTGAAATTCAATTTTATGTTTTAAAGACAAGCGTTTTACTATATCATGTTTGTATGAAAAATTTCCATAAATACGGTCTACAGCTAAGGTGTTAAACCAACCTGATGTTGCACCTTGGTTTCTTAAAGAGTTGGTGTCATTAAAAAGACCTCTCACGTATCCACCCTCAATATATACTCTTCTTTTTATTTTATAAGATAAGGCTAATTTTGTTTGTGAAAAACTATAATTAGTTGGCGAAGCATTAAACGCAAATAGCTGGCTTAGTTTTCCATTTAGGTTGTCATTAATACCATAAGATACACTTACGCCAGACCATAGTTTTAAATTATTAGTAAGATCTTGTGCATTCATTGCTAGGCTAAAAAATGAAAACATCACAATAGTGATTGTTGTGTTAATTTGGGACTTGGTTAAGTTCATTTGTTATAATTTTAATTTTGGTTAAGCTTGGGCAAACATACAAATTAATATTTATTTTATCGACAAAATGCTATATTTATCGATGAAAAGCATTATTACTATAATTTTGAATAGGTTTGCCTTGTTTATATATATAACAATTAAGAAACAAAAACTCCCCTAAAAAAATTTAAAAAAAATAGTTTTTCTACATAAGAAAAAAAATATACTGTATTTTTGGCTGAGATTAAGCTGCGTTTCATTGTTAATAAACTACGCTTAAATGTTAATAATTTCGATAAAAATGTAGGAAAATATCTAATTAATTACACTTAGTCGAATATATATGTATTTCATCGTATTTTTTTATTCCTGCTACTACTTGGTTCTACATTTACAATTCTTAATAAGCCCCAAACAATTTCCCTCTGCTTTTTAAGAAAATTAATTTATCCATTTATTACAATTTTTATTTTTAAAATTGTGAACCCTCAAAAATTATTTTAAAAACACATTTTGTGTTTAGTTATTTATTAGTCCATTGTGCTCCCTCACAAATCTAGAAACTATTATTAGTACGTTTAAAAAACAATTAATAATTAGAATCAAGTATAACCCTAAATAAATAACTTATGAAAGCCCTAAAAATTACATTAATGTTAGCCGTATTTTGTTTAACATTTTCAGGAACAAGTAACACAGAAATTACACCTACTAATGACACTATCCAAAAGATAGACAAAAATGAATTTAAATATATTTCTGATGTTACTAAAAAAACAAATAAGCCTAATCAGCGCGCCTAAACTTTATATTTTTTTGATTTATTAAGGCATTTTGCAGATAACGCAAGGTGCCTTTTTAAATTATTATTAGATATTGTATTAAGATTTGTATCTTCACTAGTGACATTTCATATTTTATTCTAAATTTGAGATGTCATCTTAATACACTCAAAATTGTTTAAATTTTATTTACTAATATTATTTTTTATTGTTTCATTAGGAATAAATGCACAAAATGAAAGTTTTTATGCAAAACTAGATAGTATTGAATCTTTAAGAAAACTATCTAAGGACTCTAATCTAGAAATGAATGTACGACTGTTGCAAGCCAGAAACGCTAGTCTTTTTTCCGAAGAGTTAAATATAGATACTACCATATTAAAAAGTAACAGATATTTATCACTTGTTTATCTCAA
>CAZQBE010000082.1:0-8956 GCA_964591595.1 uncultured Flavobacteriaceae bacterium | reverse complement strand
ATGGCAAACTTAAAAGAAATAAGAAACAGAATATCATCGGTATCTTCAACGATGCAGATTACTAGTGCCATGAAGATGGTGTCGGCTGCAAAGTTAAAGAAAGCACAAGATGCTATTACAGCAATGCGTCCTTATGCAAATAAGTTGACTGAACTTTTACAAAGTTTAAGCGCAACATTAGAGGCAGGTTCAGGAAGTAAATTTGCCAATCAACCAGAGGTTAAGAAAGTGCTTGTAGTTGGTATTGCTTCTAATAGAGGATTATGTGGTGCATTTAACTCAAATATTATTAAAGAGTGTATAAGGTTAACGGATGAGGTTTATGCTAATAAAGATGTATCTTATGTAGCTATTGGAAAAAAAGCAAATGACGCCTTATCTAAAAGGGGAGCTGTTATTTCTAATCATAGCGATGTATTTGATGAATTAACTTTTGGGAATGTAGCTGAAGTAGCCGAAGAATTAATGCAAAAATTTGTTGATGGAGAATTTGATAAAATTGAATTGGTTTATAACAAATTTAAAAATGCTGCAACACAAATTGTGATGACAGAACAATTTTTACCAATTGTTCCAGTTGAAGATGATGCAAATACGAATTTAGACTACATTTTTGAGCCATCAAAAGTTGAAATCGTTGAAGCATTAATCCCTAAAGCTTTAAAAACCCAATTATTTAAAGCTGTGAGAGATTCTTTTGCAAGTGAGCATGGAGCACGTATGACAGCAATGCATAAAGCCACAGATAATGCTACTGAATTGAGAGACCAATTATTGTTAACATACAATAAAGCACGACAAGCAGCAATTACCAATGAAATCCTTGAAATTGTTGGTGGTGCTGAGGCACTTAATAATTAGGAAAATTCGAAGAACTTTTCAAATCATTAACAGCGAGGTACTTAATAATTAGTTTCAATAGAACAATTGTTTTTCCGCACTTGATGTGGAATACATAATAATATAAACCTCATTTAATTAGTGAGGTTTTTTTATGGCATAGCTATTGATTTAGTATCTTTATAAAACCTTAAATAGCGAGATTATGAAAACGGTTAAACAAATTTTAGGAGTATTAATAATGTTGGTGTTTATGATGAGCTTTTCGCAATGTTCTACCACAAAGAAATTACAAGAAAAAACCCCAACAACAATTGGTAAAGTGTATGTTCAAAAATGGGTTGCAGGGGTTGAAGGCGGTGGATCTGGATTGTATATTTTCATCCCTGTTAGCGATGCTTCTATGGCATTAGATAGTGTTTATTTTAGAGGGGAAGCCACAAAATTATCAGTTAAATATCAAGATAAAAGTATGTATGTTGGAAATTTCATTAATCCTAGCAAACAAAATCATGATATTATTATGAGTGGAGACTCTAAAGCAGAATATGGAAATACATTACCTCCTAGTAGTAAAGAACAAAAGCCTATTCCGTTTGAACTTAAGGATGATGAGTGTGTTATAAGCTATATTGACGGAAAGAAGACCAAATATTTTAAAGTTGGTAATATTGTAGAAAAACAATTGATTCCATATCCAAGTGCACCTCATAATTAAAATATGCAAGGTTGCAAAACAGTAACTAATACTGTATTTTTAGACTTGTAAACAACCATTAATTGAGCGCACTCAAAACACTTTTTAAGCAAACATTTATTTACGGATTAGCAACAGTGTTGCCACGTATGTTGAGTTTTTTGTTAGTGCCTCTATATACGTCTCCAAATGTACTTTCCTCTCCAGCCGAATATGGAAAAGTGTCTGTTATTTTTTCATACTTTGTGTTATTCAATGTGATTTTAGCCTATGGTATGGAAACGGCGTTTTTCCGTTTCTTTAATAAAGAAGAAGACAAAGATATAGTTGTTGGAACTTCGGCAATATCATTAATCGTTACATCTTTAGGCTTTTTTGCTTTAGCACTCTTATTTCAAGACCAAATAGCACATTTTATAGATATTGATGTAAAGTATATAAATTTAGTTATCTGGATTTTATTATTAGATGCTTTGGTCATCATTCCATTTGCATGGTTACGAGCAACACAGCGACCAATGCGTTACGCTCTTATTAAAATTCTGAATGTCGCTATTAACTTAGGTTTAAATGTATTTTTCTTACTATTCTTAAAGAAATTATCAGCCAATAATACAGTGTTAGAAAGCATATATCAACCCAACTATGAAATTAACTACATATTTATAGCAAACCTCATTGCTAGCGGTGTTACGTTATTTCTAATGTTTTCGTTTTATATCAAAATTAAGTATAAGTTTAATTCTGCATTATGGAAAACGATGATGCGATATGCGTTTCCTATTTTAATTGCAGGGATTGCTTTTTCAATTAATGAAACGTTTGATAGAATTTTATTAAAGGAATTACTCCCTTCAGACATTGCTGAAACGGATATAGGCATGTATTCCGCATGCTACAAGATTGCATTGTTTATGACCTTATTTGCAACAGCATATAGGCTTGGTATAGAACCTTACTTTTTCAGTCATTCAAAAAGTGAAAACCCTCAAAAAAATTACGCCAAAATACTAGAGTTTTTTGTGGCTTTTGGATCTCTAATTTTGCTATCAGTTGTTGTTTTTGCAGATGTATTAAAACCAATAATTGTAAGAAGTGAAGCCTATTGGGAGGCCATGTGGATTGTTCCTATTATTCTAATAGCCAATTTTTGTTTAGGGATTTATCATAACCTTTCAGTGTGGTACAAAATTACCGACAGAACAAAATTTGGTGCCTATATTTCGGTATTTGGCGCCGTAGTAACACTAGGGTTAAATTTTGTGTTAATTCCTATTATGAGTTATAAAGGATCGGCAATTGCAACTTTAGCAGCCTATGCAAGTATGGTATTGCTATCTTATTATTTTGGAAGAAAATATTATCCAATTCCATATAACCTTAAAAAGATAGGATTGTACTTCATAATATCTATTGGGTTTTCGCTAGTCTCATTTTATCAATTTAGAGAAAATTATTATGTTGGGATTTTAATGCTAATCGCCTTTTTAGGAATGATTTGGATATTAGAAAAACAAATAATTAAACAGCTTATTAAAAGTATAAATTAAAAAAGATTACCACTTTCGTGGAAAATGAATATGAAAATAAAGATCATCAATAAATCATCACACAATCTTCCACATTATGAAACCATAGCATCAGCTGGAATGGATTTACGAGCAAATATTACAGAAGCAATCACTTTAAGACCGTTAGAAAGAACTATAGTAAAGACAGGGTTGTTTATAGAATTGCCAATGGGTTATGAAGCACAGGTAAGACCACGAAGCGGGTTGGCAGCGAAGAAAGGCGTAACTGTTTTAAATACACCAGGAACCATTGATGCTGATTATAGAGGAGAGATTGGCGTAATTCTTGTGAACTTATCCACCGAAGATTTTATTATTGAAAACGGAGAGCGTGTTGCACAAATGATTGTTGCAAAACATGAGCGTGCTGAATGGGTTCCCGTTGAAGGACTATCTGAAACATCAAGAGGAGCAGGAGGATTTGGAAGTACTGGCACAAAATAACAAATTCCTTCGAAGGAAGGAATCTCACTATCTGTTAAAAAGAGCATAATGTTAAAACTAAATCAGTGATAAAGCCTTAATTTAACCCATTATTTTTTTCTTTTGAATATTAAAAAACAAATATCACTTTTTTTTCTCGGAATTTGTTTAGTTCCGCAACTTCTTGTTGCCCAAGTCGATTTCAATAAAACACCAGATGATGATTTAGGCAATGTCGAGGATATGTTTCAAGAGTATTTTTTTGAAGCATTAAAACAGAAAGGGATTGAAAATTACGACCGAGCCATTAAAGCACTTTTAAAATGTGTAGAATTAGACAACACAAAAGCTGTTGTATATTTTGAACTGGGGAAGAATTATGTAAAACTCAAAAATTTTGGTGCCGCCGAAGAAGCACTAAAAAAGGCAATTTCTAAACAACCAGAGAATGAATGGTTTCTTGATGAATTGTATGGAGTGTATTACCAAATAAACGATTACGACAAGGCTTTAAAGATTGTTAAGCAATTAGTTAAGTTTCACCAAGACTATAAGGAAGATCTTGTGTCTTTATATATAAGGAACAAGAAATATAAGGCAGCACTTAAAGTATTGGATGAGCTAGATAGTCAATTAGGAAACTCAAAATCAAGAGACGCTATGCGAAATAAGATTTATAATGCGACTGGTGACGATAAAGACCGTATTGAAAATCTAAAAGAACGCATCGCTAATAATCCAGATAATGAATCCAACTATTTAAACCTTATTTATAGGTATAGTGAACAAGATAAAAAAGATAAGGCGTATGAAACGGCAAAAAGACTTTTAAAACAGAAACCCAACTCTCATTTGGTGCATTTGGCTTTATATAAATTTTATTTAGACGCTAATAAAGCGCAAGAGGCTCTTGCATCAATGAAGAAAGTGCTTACAAGTGTAAAAATTAAGCCTGATGCTAAAGCAAAAGTACTTAACGATTTTGTAGCTTTTGTTAAATTGAATCCAGAATATGAAGCAGACCTACTTGAAGTGACTACATTGGTTTCAGGAGAGAATAATGGAAAATCTCATGCCGAATTGGGACAATACTATTTACAAAAGGGAGATAAGATTAACGCACTTAAGCAGTATCAATTAGCATTTGAAAAAGAAGGGAATGATTTTAGCATCATTAAGAACCTAATATTACTCCAAATAGACGCTAAACAATATGATGAGGTTATCACTTTCGCTAAAACTGTTTTAGAGATCTATCCCTCACAGCCTATTATATATTTAGCAAATGGTGTAGCATTTAACCATTTAAATCGTCCTAAAGATGCAATAGACACTTTAGAAATGGGCGTAGATTATGTAATAGATAATAAACAAATGAAAGCCGATTTTTATAAACAATTAAGTACGGCTTATAAAATGACTAATAATATTGCCAAATCTAAAACGTTTGCTAAAAAGGCAGAACAAGTATTGAACAAACAATGATAAATACATTAAAAACAGCATCTTTAATAATAATTTTACTATGTGTAGGGTGCAGATCCACCAAAAGCATTTCATCTTCTGGAGAGCTGAATAAAAAACTGTCTTCAAAGCAAATTATTAAGTCATACACTAAGAACGAAGTGAAGTTTAAAACACTTCAATCTAGAATAAAAATAGAGTATGTACAAGGAGATAAGTCTCAAACACATACGGTTAATCTAAGAATAGAGAAAGATAAAACCATTTGGATGAGCGCTACTTTAGGGATTGTTAGAGCAAAAATAACACCAACTAAAGTGAGTTTTTATAACAAATTAGATAACACCTATTTTGATGGAGATTTTTCCTTGATAAGTGATTTGTTAGGCACAGAAATAAATTTTGACAACTTGCAAAGTTTACTTTTAGGCGAAGCACTTTTTAATTTAGAGGAAGGCAATTATATCGCAGACATTGATGAAAAATCATATGTTTTACATCCAAAACGACAAAATGAGTTATTAGAAATTTTCTTATTAATAAATCCGTTGCATTTTAAAATGGATTCTCAGCAATTTTCGCAACTTTCTAAAAGACGACTCCTTCAAATTGATTATAAACAATACCAGGAAGTAGGCAAACAGGTTTTGCCAAAAAAGGTTAGTATTTTAGCTCTAGAAGATGGCTATGAAACCGTTATTGATATAGACTTTAAATCCATTGCTTTAGATGTTGATTTAAGATTTCCGTTTCGTATTCCATCTGGTTTTGATGAAATTGTTATTAGATGATGCCATTTAACCAATCCATATATAAAATCTGGTTACTAGTAATTGTATTGATTTGTAGTTCGCTTGTGCAAGCCCAAAGTAAAAAACAGCAACAGTTAGAAGAGCGACGTCAAGAAATACTTCGAGAGATACAACAACTTAATATATTATTATCTCAAGGAGAAAAAGAACAAAAATCAATAGTATCTACAGTTGAAGATTTAAATTATAAAATATCTGTAAGACAAAATTTAATTCGGATTACAAACCAACAAGCCAATTTATTAACTCGCGAAATAAACAACAATCAAAAAAAGATAACGAACCTTAGAAATAAATTAAAGCTATTAAAGGATGAATATGCAGCGATGGTTGTAAAATCGTATAAGAGTAAGTCTGAAGAAAGCAAGGTAATGTTCTTATTATCATCAAGTAATTTTCAACAAGCTTACAAACGCTTACAATACATTAAGCAATACGCCAATTATCAAAAAAAGCAAGGGGAAGAGATAAAGTTGCAAACCATAAAACTGCAAGAATTAAATACAGGTTTATTACAACAAAAAAAAGACAAACAAAAGCTTATAGAAGATAATAGGATTGCTAAGAAAGCACTTGATAATGAGTTAAAACAGCACAAATCTTTAATGGCCTCAATAAACAAAAATTTAAATAAATATATTTCACAAATAAAAACACGGCAAAGAGAAGCGGAAAAAATTGATAAAGAAATTGAAAAGATTATTAGAGATGCTATAGCAAGGTCTAATAAAAAAGCAGGAAAATCTTCGTCCTCAAATACGTTTGCGTTGACTTCTGAAGGAAGAGCTTTAGCCGCCAATTTTGCAACCAACAAAGGAAGATTACCCTGGCCAGTAAAGAGAGGGAGAGTAAAGGTAGGCTATGGCACACAACGCTCACCAATTGATAAAAACATACCTATTAAAAGTAATGGTGTACGTATTAAGACTAATAAAGGCGAAAAAGTAAGAGCTGTTTTTGAAGGAACAGTTATTCGAATTGGCACTCCAAAAAACGGTAATAATTTTATATTAATTAAGCACGGAAACTACATTACTGTATACAAGAATTTATCTAAGATATATGTTAAGCAAGGCGATAAAGTGAAATCAAAGCAAGATATAGGCGAAGTATTAACCAATCGCACTTTTGGAGAAGCGATTTTGCAATTTGGAATATATAAAGATGGTAAAACTCAAAACCCTGCCTATTGGATTGATAAAATGTAACGCCATTACAAAAAGTCTTAATTAGACTTGGAGCATTTGTAATGACGTTAGTAATTTTAAACTTTTACAATTACATACCCTTTATGGGTTTTTCTATAGTGATGTCCATTCCAATAATAATAACGTTTCCCTTTTACAATTACAATTTTATGATGCTTAGGGGCAACCTTTATAACTCTAGCTCTTGGCGCTGTTACAACAACTCTACTTACACAGGATGTAAATGATAGTGCAAATATAAATCCGATAATAATTAATAAATGTCTCATAGTATGGGGTTTTTACTATAAGACCAAAGAAATGCGTAAAGGTTTAAAATAAAACCTTTTTGTATTAAGAATTAAATAAGGCTTTAAGTTCTGTAGCGTCATTTGGTTTCATCTTACCCGCAAGCACCAAGCTGAGTTGTTTGCGGCGTAAAGCACCATCAAAACGCTCTTGTTCTTCTTTAGTTTCAGGTTCTAAAATAGGCACTTTAACAGGGCGCCCAGTTTCTTCCATAGCAACAAACGTATAAATAGCTTCGTTAACTTTTGCCTTCTCTCCAGATTCTCGATCGTCAATCCAGACATCAATATAAACTTCCATAGAGGTATTAAATGAACGAGAGACTTTAGCCTCAACAGTAACAACACTTCCTAAAGGCACTGCACGATTAAAAGCGACGTGATTTATGGATGCAGTTACCACAATTCTACGGGAGTGCCGTCTAGCTGCAATACTTGCTGCACGATCCATTCTAGCTAATAATTCGCCACCAAATAAGTTGTTTAACGGATTGGTTTCGCTAGGCAAAACCAAATCGGTCATAACAGTTTTTGAATCTTTTGGATGTTTTGTTTCCATCACTTCACTTTAATAAGAATGGAGCAAAGGTAAGGTGCTTTTAAAGACTAAGGAAGTAAAATTTAATTAAGTTTTTGTGCCAATAACCAAGCTTCAGGATTGTGAGTTTTGCGGATGTTATAAAGGGCATGTTGAGCTTCTGCTCGAGTCTCATAACTTGCGTATACCACTTGGTGTAAGCCATATTTGTTCTTCCCAATTTTACGTGCATTAAAGCCTATCTCTTGAAGTTGTTTTAGCTTTTTAGTACTGTTAGCTTCAATTCTAAAAGCGCCTGCAACAATATGATAATTGCCACTTTGTTTGGCAAACTTAAGGGTTACAGTAGGTAATGGGTTGTCAATAATAAAAGTAGCTTCCTGTATTTTGTTTTCTAATTGCTGTGTCGCTTCTTCTTGCGCCAATTGGTTATGGGTTTCTATCTGATTTACATAATAATTAGACGCCATAAAACCACCTAAAGTCAGTGCAATTACTGCAACAGCTGCATATTTTAAATAAGGTCTTGCTTTGCGTTTTTCGGGCGTTATGGTAAGAGGTATTACTTTTTCAATAGCTTCAACTTCTTCTTTGTAAACCTCGCGAGTAATATTTGGAGATACAAATTGTGTTAACCCAAAAGCATCGGTTAAATAGTTTAAATGATACGATGGCTCAAAAATTAATTTGCCTTCATTACTTAACGAGATGTCTCCAATATTTTTAAATGATAATATTTCCCCTTGCGCTAAATAAGATTTTAAAGAGTTAGTCTTTTTGTTGATTTTTTTAACGGCAACTTCATAAGGCGTTTTTTCAACCTCGGCAATATAATTTGCTAAAAGCCCATCATTTGCTTTTAATTGTTCATTAAAAGACAAAACTTTTTTAGGCGGGTAAAATACATTAGTATCTAAATCAACAGTTGCAGATACTGTTTGTGTTAAAAATGCCCCAAAACCTGGAACGACAACACATTCGTATCGATATAATAAATCGCTGATATATGTTTCTAATTGCATAAAAACAAAGTTAAAAATTTTTAGTAGTAGAAAAAAAATCAAAAGAATTAGTTATTAACACTTCAATTTTTAGTTTCTTGTGTATTGTAAATCA
>CAZQBE010000081.1:0-8959 GCA_964591595.1 uncultured Flavobacteriaceae bacterium | reverse complement strand
AAAGTTCCAACCCAAATACCACCTATATCATCTTCATAAACACATCTAATTTGCTGAATTAAAATGGATTTCCCTAAATGAAGTTTTGTTATTTCTTGAGTGGTATAATTATATTCAAAAAGCCCTTCATTTGTTCCTATTAATAATCTTTCTGTATCTATTTCTAGCAGATAATTAGGAGATAAACCATGTGGAATTTTTGGTAAAATTCTATAATTATCAATTTCCAATTTTGATTTTAATTTATTTGGCAACCAGAGTCTTTTCGAATATTTTCCAAAATATATTGCTTCACCAATTAATGCAGAATCTTCAACTACGGTAAATGACGTATTTGAATTAGGGTCAATATAACTTAAAGCACCCTTTCCATTTAATACCCAGACTTTCTTTTCACCAATAGTCATGTAAGGACTTGCTTTAGAATAATAAACGGAAGTATATGCCTTGGTTTCGGGATTAATAAAACCAATATCGTTTAAAGTGTTTATCCAAATTCTCCCATCATTTCCTAAGGACATTTTCATAATATCTCGATTTAAAAAAGGAGAATTATCAGGGTTCATTAGCTGCTTAAACTTCTGTGTTTTTTTATCATATAGGTTCAACCCATTCCTGGTGCCTACCCAAATGTTACCTTCAGAATCTTCTATTAGAGATCGAATTACGCTTGAGGAAACAGAAGAGCTATCAGTTGCTTTGTGAAAGAACGTCTTTGAAGTATAACCGTCATAACGGTTTAACCCGTTGTCCGTTGCAACCCACATATAACTATTGCTATCCTTTAAAATATCGTAAACAATGTTGTTGGAAAGACCGTCTTCTGTGGTAATTGCTTTAAAAACATAGTTGTTTTCTTTAGTTTGAGCTATTGCTGATAAACTAAAAAAGAATAATAAAGTAATAATTGTAGCCTTTGTATTCCTCATTAAGCGTCTTTAGGGAATTTTTATTTAAATATAACAAAATCACGCTTATAAGAAGTACTTAGATTAAATACTAATGGAATTAAACGAGCCTTAATGTCACAACAAGACTAATCATTCAGTTTCAATACCGCCATAAACGCCTGTTGAGGGATTTGCACATTCCCAACTTGGCGCATTCGCTTCTTTCCTTTTTTCTGCTTCTCTAAAAGCTTACGCTTACGAGAAATATCACCACCATAACATTTTGCGGTGACATCTTTACGCAATGCTTTTATAGTTTCACGAGAAATAATTTTTGCTCCAATAGCTGCTTGAATTGGAATATCAAACTGTTGTCTAGGGATGAGTTCTCTAAGTTTTGAGCACATTTTTTTACCTATATTTTGAGCGTTATCCGCATGTATTAAAGCTGAAAGCGCATCAACTGGTTGAGAATTTAATAAAATATCAACACGCACTAATTTAGAAGTTCGCAGACCAATAGGATGATAATCAAAAGAGGCATAGCCTTTTGAGACCGTTTTTAAGCGATCGTAGAAATCAAAAACAATTTCCGCTAATGGCATATCAAAGTTTAATTCAACACGTTCAGTAGTTAGATAGGTTTGGTTTGTTATAACGCCGCGCTTATCTATACAGAGCGACATTACGTTTC
Source organism: uncultured Flavobacteriaceae bacterium (assembly GCA_964591595.1). Taxonomy (GTDB): domain Bacteria; phylum Bacteroidota; class Bacteroidia; order Flavobacteriales; family Flavobacteriaceae; genus JAADHG01. Next base: position 7,375 of record CAZQBE010000081.1, on the reverse strand, counting down.
CAACAAAATCTGATTTGGTGATTATGGATGCCTTAATATAGGGCTCTTCAACACGTTCTAATCCGGAAGGATCAGGGAGATCGGTTGGATTATTTACAATTATCGGTTGGTCAGGATGTTTTCTTGTAAAGGCATGATATGAAACGTTGGGCACCGTTGTTATAACGGTCATATCAAACTCGCGCTCTAAACGTTCTTGGATAATTTCCATGTGTAACATACCCAAAAAACCACAGCGAAAACCAAAACCTAAGGCTGCAGAACTCTCAGGAGCATATACCAAGGAAGCATCATTAAGCTGAAGTTTCTCCATGGAATTACGAAGCTCTTCATAGTCATCTGTATCAACAGGATAAATACCAGCAAATACCATTGGTTTTACATCTTCAAATCCTTCAACTGCATTATTTGTAGGGTTTTTTGCATCAGTAATTGTATCTCCAACTTTTACTTCTCGAGCGTCTTTAATACCTGTAATTAAGTAACCAACATCTCCTGTTTTTATTTCCTTTTTTGGAACCTGACTAAGCTTTAATGTGCCTACTTCATCAGCAGAATATGTTTTGCTAGTTGCGATAAATTTGATTTGTTGATTCTTTTTAATAGAACCATTTATTACTCTAAAATAAGTTTCTACACCACGAAACGGATTATAAACCGAATCAAAAATTAAAGCCTGTAAAGATTCATCAGGATTTCCGCTTGGAGCTGGAATACGTTTAATTACAGCTTCTAAAATATTATCCACACCAAAACCAGTTTTACCACTTGCGTGGATAATTTCTTCAGGATTGCAACCTAATAAATCAACAATATCATCTGTAACTTCTTCAGGATTCGCACTAGGTAAATCTACTTTATTAAGTATAGGAATAATCTCTAAATCGTTTTCTAAAGCTAAATATAAATTAGAAATCGTTTGCGCCTGTATGCTCTGGGCAGCATCTACAATCAATAAAGCTCCTTCACAAGCAGCGATGGAGCGAGAGACTTCATAAGAAAAATCAACATGACCAGGCGTGTCTATAAGATTTAGAATATACTCTTCACCTTTATACGTGTAATCCATTTGAATAGCATGAGACTTTATGGTAATACCACGTTCTCTTTCTAAATCCATGGTATCCAAGAGCTGGTCTTGTTTTTCACGCTCAGTAACGGAACCAGTAACATCTAACAAGCGATCAGCAAGGGTGCTTTTTCCGTGGTCAATATGTGCGATTATGCAGAAATTTCTAATTTTTTTCATTTATATCTATAAAAATTACTGACCAATTGAGCTTTTATGGGAACATAATTGAGGCTTTTGCAATCAGATTGCAAAAGTACACAAATTTATTACAAAAAGGATTTGACCTTTTCTAGTAAAATGGGCACATAAATAGGTGTTATTATAAAGAATTTATTGTTTGCTTATAGATTTACGGTTTTACCGTAAGTTTATATTAAGTAAATATTATATGTTTGCATAATAAATATTATAATTGTTAAGCAGCTCTGAAGAACATTTATGTAATATTATTCTTTTTAAGCACAACCTTTATATGGTCCCAAACTTATATTGTATCTGGATCTATAAAAGATGAGGCTAACAATCCGATAGCATATGCTAATATTTTACTTTTAAAAGCGCAAGATTCCACTATAGTTTCCGGAACTACCTCTAACGAAGAAGGAGGGTTTAGTTTTAACAACGTAACAGCAAATAAGTATATTATTAAAGCCAGTTTTATTACTTACGAAGATAATTATAGCAATATTATTGTTAATCAAGATTTGCAAACCCCTTTAATTGTTTTAAAAGAATCTATTGAAACACTTTCCGAAATACAAATTACCTATAAAAAACCCACATTAAAGCTTGAAGTTGATAGGCTAGTGTTTAATGTAGAAAAAACGGCTCTAAGCGAAGGGAACATACTGGAAGCGCTAAGAAGCACTCCTAGTGTATTGGTGTTAAATAATAAGATTACAATAAAAAGTTTGGTGCCAACCATATATATTAACGACCGAAAAGTTCATCTCTCTTCGAGTGAGGTTATAGAATTACTTGAAGGCGCATCAGCGTCAAGCATTAAAGCTATTGAAGTAATTACTAATCCGCCAGCGCGATATGGTGCAGAAAGTGGCGTTGTTTTGAGTATTTTGATGGCTAAAAACCTTATTTCTGGATATAACGGAAGTATTTATAGTAACTACACCCAAGGGGTTTTCCCAAAAACCAATCAAGGTATAACCAATTACTTTAAAGGAAAAAAAATAAGCGTATATGCCGACTACAGCTATAATAACAGAAAAATTGATCGTGTTGAAAGACAAACTATTAATTACCCAGACCAACAATGGATTTCAGACCTTGATAGAAATACATGGACGGAAACACATAATTTTCGTTTAAATTTTGATTGGGACTTCAATGACAATAACACCTTAAACCTATCTACTAGTGCACAGTTATTGCCTTATTTTAAACGAATAACAAATAATATTACCCAAATTACGCCAATTGTTAGTAATGAAATTGCAAACTTTAATTCGAATAGCTTATCAAGAGATAAAAAAAATAATTTAGGTTTTGATCTAGGTTATGTGCATACGTTTAAAAATAAAAAGGCTAAACTGTCTTTAAACTCTCATTATACTACATATGATTATAATTCTAGGCAAGACGTAGAGACAGATTACTTTTTAGGGGACAACTCTTTTTTATTAAAGAATGCTTATAATATAAAATCAACACAAGACACAGAGATAATAACCTCACAACTAGACTACGGCCTAACTATTAATGAGACAGAATCTTTCGAATCAGGAATAAAATTTTCAAATATAAAATCTACAAGTGACAATATTCAAAATGATATTTTTGGAAACGCTGAAGTTTTGAACACAGACAATACAGATGCTTTTAATTATGATGAAACGGTTTATGCGGCCTATTTAAGTTATGACAAACAATGGGAGAAATGGAGTTTAAGCTCTGGTCTTCGAGTTGAACAAACAATAATTAAGGCCTTTTCAGTCTCTACAAACCAAAATAACAATCAAGACTATTTAGAGTGGTTCCCAACAGCAAATATTGGATTTCAGGCATCTAAAAAAGTCAATGTATATGTCAATTACAAGCGTAGTTTAACACGGCCAAATTATACTAATTTAAACCCGTTTAAATATTTTTTAAATGATAATACTATTGTGACAGGAAACCCAGCTTTACAACCTATTTTCACTAGTAAAATAAAATTAGGAATTTCCATTAACAATATTTTTGTTATAGATGCCTACTATAGAAAGTATAAGAATAATATTTTTCAAATTCCTCTTCAGGACAATGCCTCAAATATTTTAACATATACTACGCTTAACATAAATTACACCGAAGAAATAGGCTTAGATTTTGAGGCTTATTTTGATGTGGTTGACAACTGGTCAGTATATATAGGCACATCTTTTTATAATTATAATGATAATACCACCCTTTTCGACAATAATATAAGTCAAGATAAATGGGCCAATTACACGAACTTTACTAATAACTTTTCTTTTTTAAAAGACAAGAGTTTAACAGCTAATTTCACTTTAGTCTATATAGGAAAGACTATCCAAGGTTTTCAGGTTATAGACACAAGATTAGCCACGGATTTATCTGTTAGAAAAACTATTTTAAAAGGGAAAGGGAGTTTGTCTTTAATTATTTCAGACTTGTTTAACACACAAGATTATTTTGTAACCACTAAGTTTTTAAATCAGAACAACATCTTATACGATAATTATGACACTAGGTATATTAAACTTGGTTTTAGGTATAAGTTTGGAAACACAAAATTATCTACAAAAGACCATTCATCTTCTGTAGATGAAAGAGAACGATTGGGCAACGAAAACAGTCACTAATCTTGCCATTCTGCAATAAACAAATTGGTATCATGACCACCGCCATTATTTCTATTGGAGGAAAAAATAAGCTTCTTACCATCATTGGAAAATACAGGGAATGCATCAAAGGTTTCTCCATGTGTAACACGTTCTAGATTCTTCCCATCCAAATCAATTAAATATAAATTAAAAGGGAAACCACGCTCTGCTTCAAAGTTTGAAGAGAATAAAATTTTCTTACCACTAGGATGAAAAAACGGGCTCCAATTCGCATTTCCAAGGTGTGTAAGCTGTCTTAAATTACTACCATCAGCATTACAAATAAACAATTCCATTTCTGTTGGTTGCACTAAGCCTTCAGCCAATAGGCCTTTGTACTCTTTAATTTCTTTGGCGGTTTTTGGTCTGGAAGAACGAAAAATTAATTGGGTGCCATCTGGAGAAAAGAAAGCACCACCATCATAACCCAACTCATTAGTTATTTGTTTTACACCTGTACCATCAATATTCATAGTGTATAGCTCTAAATCGCCACTTCGCATTGATGTAAACACAATTTTATCTCCTTGTGGAGACACAGTAGCTTCGGCGTCATACCCAGGGCTATTAGTCAATTGCTTTGTAATAGTTCCATCCAAATCGGCCACAAAAATATCGTAACTCTCATAAATTGGCCAAACGTATTTTCCTTCTTTTCGCAAAGGCGTTTCAGGACATTCAGCATCGTTTAAATGGGTAGATCCATACACGAATTGTTTATTATCTGGCAAGAAATAAGCACATGTTGTTCTTCCTTTACCGGTGCTAATCATTGGCGGAATAGTATTATCAAACGTTTCATCTGCATTCATTAAAAATAGTTGATCACAATTTACGCCCCAAGCTTTATTATTAGACTGAAAAATAATTTGTTCGTCATCAAAACTCCAATAGGCTTCAGCATTATCACCACCAAAAGTAACTTGACGCATTGATTTAAAATGGGTCTCTTCAGGAAAGATTAAAGAGCTTGTATTTTGTTTGCTAACATTGGTTTCTTTTATGGATTTGGTGTTTTCATTTTTACAAGAGAATGCTAGAAAAACAAATAACACAATATAGATATACCTCATCATTACAATAATTAGTATTTTTAACAAAATTAATATTAATAACATGAAACAAATACTAATTCTAGTTTTTTTTACGGTACTTTTAGGATGTAATACAATCTATAAACCAGAGAACAAAATTAAAGAAGATGTCTCTTTTTTAGCAGATGACAAACTTGAAGGTAGAGGAACAGGGACAGCAGGAGAAAAAGCAGCAGCAGATTATATTGCAAAACGGTTTAAGGACCTAGGGCTTGAAGGAAAAGGAACAGATGGGTATTTTCAAGACTTTACATTTAAGCCTAAAACTGATCCGCATTCAGAAGTTAAGTACACATCAATGAACTCTGACAGTACTATTACAGGACGAAATGTTTTAGGGTTTATAGACAATAATGCCAAACAAACCATTGTTATTGGTGCACACTATGACCATTTGGGTTTTGGTAATGAGGGCTCTCTTTACAGAGGGAAAGAGAAAGCGATACATAATGGCGCTGATGACAATGCGAGCGGCGTGGGACTTATGTTGAATTTAGCAAGCAAATTAAGAGAGGCAAACACCAATAATAATTATTTATTTATGGCTTTTTCAGGAGAAGAAATGGGGCTGTTAGGGTCTAATTATTTTGCTAAAAATGCCACTATTTCTACCGATTCAATCAACTATATGATAAATATGGATATGGTTGGTCGTTTAAAAGCCGATAGTACCCTAGCGGTTTATGGGTTTGGAACATCTCCAATTTTCAAGCAAGTACTTATGGCTAATAATACCTCGTTTAAAATTATTGAGAATGAATCTGGCGTTGGACCGTCTGACCACACCTCGTTTTATTTAGTAGATATTCCTGTATTGCATTTTTTTACAGGACAGCATGAAGATTATCATAAACCTAGCGACGATTTTGATAAGGTGAATTATGAAGGGATGGAGCGTATTTCAAATTATATTTTTGATATCATTACAGATTTAGACAATAACGGAAAACTAGCGTTTAGAAAAACTAAAAATGAAAGCGAAGAAACACCAAGATTTAAAGTAGGATTAGGCGTTATTCCAGATTATTTATTTGACGGGAAAGGGATGCGAATTGATGGTATAAGTGAAGATAGACCTGCAATTAGGGCTGGACTGCAAAAAGGAGACGTTATCGTAAAATTAGGAGATAGTACCGTTGTGGATATGATGAGTTACATGAGAGCCTTGTCAGTTTTTGAGAGAGGAAACACAACAAATGTTGTAGTTATAAGAGATGGTGAAAACAAAACCTTCGAGGTGAGGTTTTAGCTAAAATTAAAAGAATTTATCTTGGTAAAAATTGATAACATAGAGCTTCCAGATTTCTCATTACTATTGGCTCCAATGGAAGATGTAAGCGACCCACCTTTTAGAGCGCTTTGTAAAGAACAAGGTGCTGATGTAGTTTACACAGAGTTTATTTCTAGCGAAGGACTAATTCGAGATGCCGCTAAGAGCACAATGAAGCTAGATATATACGAGAAAGAACGTCCCGTAGGAATTCAAATTTTTGGAGCGAATTTGGATAGTATGCTCAAATCGGTTGAGATTGTAGAGAAATCTAATCCAGATATAATTGATATTAACTTTGGGTGTCCTGTTAAAAAAGTAGTTTCTAAAGGCGCCGGAGCGGGTATTTTAAAAGATATAAATTTAATGGAGACCCTTACCAAAGAAATGGTAAAGCGCACACATCTTCCTATTACTGTAAAAACACGTTTAGGTTGGGGTAAGGATTCCATAAAAATTATTGAAGTTGCAGAACGTTTACAAGACGTAGGGTGTAAGGCAATTGCAATTCATGGTCGTACTCGCGCACAAATGTATAAAGGAGAGGCCAATTGGAAGCCAATAGCAGAAGTAAAAAACAACTCAAGAATGCACATTCCTGTTTTTGGGAATGGCGATGTTGACACACCCGAGAAAGCTTTAGAAATGCGTGATGGTTATGGTCTTGATGGCGCTATGATTGGTCGTGCATCTATCGGAAATCCATGGTTTTTTAAACAAGTAAAACACTTTTTTAAAACAGGAAAGCATTTAGAGCCTATCAATATGCATGAAAGAGTTGAAGCCGCTAGGCGTCATTTACAAATGGCTATTGATTGGAAAGGAGAAACTTTAGGCGTTCTAGAAACTAGGCGTCATTATACCAACTACTTTAAAGGGATTCCACATTTTAAAGAATACAGAACAAAAATGGTAACAAGTGATGCCGCAGAAGATGTTTTTGCTGCTTTTGATGAAGTAGAAGATAAATTTTCAGACTATCAATTTGTTTAAAATGTAGCTATTAATTGTTTAGAAATTCTAGACGACGCAATTTTAGATGCTAATATTCCTAATACTGAGATAGTAACAAAAACAATTACAAAATTAATTGGTT
>CAZQBE010000080.1:0-9031 GCA_964591595.1 uncultured Flavobacteriaceae bacterium | reverse complement strand
TTATAATAAAGATGCCATTGTTGTGGAGCCAGCAGGAGCATTGAGTATTTCTGCCTTAGATTTTTATGCTGATGAGATTAAAGGAAAGCATGTAGTGTGTGTGGTTAGTGGTAGCAATAATGATATTACACGTACACCTGAGATTAAAGAACGCGCACTTTTATATGCTAGTTTAAAGCACTATTTTATCATTAAGTTTCCGCAACGTGCTGGTGCATTGCGAGAGTTTGTAGCAGAAATATTAGGACCAAATGACGACATTACACATTTCCAATATACTAAAAAAGCCAATCGTGAAAATGATGTTGCGGTTGTGGGTGTACAAATAAAATCACCATCAGATTTAAAGCCATTAATCACCAAAATGAAGTTACATAATTTTTATGGTGATTACTTGAATGATAAACCAGATTTATTTCAGTTTTTGGTATAATCGTATAGAGCCCTTCAGCAATTGTTGAGGTTTTCTATGATTGCTTTTTTTAGCTTGACACACCCATTCTTGTCGAGGCAAAAGTGAGTATCTAAATAATAAATAACATTACAAATATGGACATTCCTCAAGACTATAAAATTACATCAGTATTATACCAAAATACTTATCTGGTTAATGGTGAATTAAAACCTTGGTCTGGAGAAACAGCAGAAGTTTATTCTACAATTTCTTCAACAAAAACATATCAGCCAACTTTATTGGGTACGATTCCACAATTAGGAAAAACTGAGGCTATTGAAGCATTAGAATCGGCATGTGATGCTTATGGGAAAGGACAAGGCTTATGGCCAACTATGAAAGTGATGGATAGAATTGCTTGTATGGAAAAATTTGTGGAACAAATGAAAACCAAACACGATGAGGTAGTAAAGCTTTTAATGTGGGAAATAGGGAAGTCACTTCCAGATTCGCAAAAAGAATTTGATAGAACCATCGACTATATTTACAACACCATTGAAGATTATAAGCAGATAGATCGTGATTCGGCAAAATTTCACAAGCACAGTGGTGTTAATGCCCATATTCGACGAGGACCACTAGGAGTAGTTTTGTGTTTAGGCCCTTATAATTATCCGCTTAATGAAACCTTTGCATTATTGATTCCAGCGTTAATAATGGGAAATACAACTATTTTCAAGCCTGCTAAATTGGGAGTGTTACTTATTTCTCCATTACTAGAAGCGTTTCAAAGTAGTTTTCCAAAAGGGGTAGTCAATATCGTTTATGGTAGAGGCAGAGTTTTAGCAACTCCCATAATGCAATCCGGAAGAATAGATGTTTTAGCATTAATTGGAAATAGTACCTCTGCAAATGCATTGCAAAACAATCACCCTAAAAGCAATAGATTGCGATTAGTACTTGGTTTGGAAGCAAAAAATCCAGCTATTGTACTTCCTGATGCCGATCTAGACCTTACTATTAAAGAATGTATTGCAGGATCCTTATCATTTAATGGACAACGTTGTACAGCATTAAAAATACTCTACGTGCATGAAGATATAGTTGATGATTTCAATAAACGTTTTGCTAAAAAAGTAGATGCCCTTAAATACGGAAATCCTTGGGAAAAGGATGTAAAATTAACACCACTTCCAGAGTCTGAAAAGCCAGCTTATATTCAAGAATTAATTGATGATGCAAAAGAAAAAGGCGCAAAAGTGCTGAATAAAAAAGGAGGAGATACTACTAATAATTATATATTTCCAGCTGTATTGTATCCTGTTACAAAAGACATGAGAGTGTTTCAAGAAGAGCAATTTGGACCAGTGGTACCTATAGTTTCTTTTAGCGATATTCAAGAGCCTTTAGAAGATATGGCAGATTCTAATTACGGACAACAAGTAAGTGTCTTTGGCAAAGATATTAAAACCTTATCGCCATTAATTGATACTTTGGTAAATTTAGTATGTCGTGTAAATTTAAATAGCTCTTGCCAACGTGGTCCAGATGTATATCCTTTTACAGGACGAAAAGACTCCGCCTTTAGTACTTTGAGTGTACATGACGCATTGCGCTCGTTTTCTATAAGAACTTTTGTGGCATCAAAAGATAATGACTACAACAATGCTATTTTAAAAGAATTGTTAGATAAGAAAACCTCCAATTTTATAAATACGGATTATATTTTGTAAGTTGACTTTATAAGAAAAATACACTAACTTAGTTTAACAGTTGCTAATAAGAATTGAAACTCTGATTAGCTTAATATTAGAGACCAATGGTCCACTTCGTTGGACCTACGTAAAATACGTGCTGATGCACTATTCATTTTACTTCATTGGTCTCTAACGTCCTGCGTCAATAGTATAACTGCTTACACGTGGACCACACTACCATAAATGGTATGGGCCTAACAGCGTGTATCAGTAATGAACTAAGGTTATACTATTGTCAGTAGTGCTTTGCTTTAACCACTAAAACAAGTAAACTTGTTTGTGATCCGCAACTCCACTCCTGATACACGCAGGACGTTAAACGAACCTTTCAATTTAAACAATAAAAAAAGCGCACTATTTCTAATGCGCTTTTAAAAATCCAAGATATTCAATTATTATTAACCATTTTCAACTAAATTATAGTGGATTGTCCTAAATGTATGTTTGTAAAGTTAAGGTTGCTATCATTTGGGTTGTTTATAACATCTTCAATAAAATCACCCACTTTTGTTGTGGTTATATGATCGTATTTAGTATTTAAATCGGGTGTTGTTACATGTAGTTTTAACGATTTTTCTACAGCAGTTCTAATCAAATCGGCTTCATCAACCAAAGCAAAATGGTCTAATAGCATAGCAGCCGATAATATGGAAGCTATTGGGTTGGCAATACCTTTGCCTTTAGCTTGCGGAAATGAGCCATGAATAGGCTCGAACATAGCATATTTATCTCCAACCGATGCTGAAGCTAATAAACCAATAGAGCCTCCAATAACACTGGCTTCGTCACTTATAATATCACCAAACATGTTTTCGGCAAGAATCACATCAAATTGTTTAGGATTCAATATCATTTGCATGGCAGCATTATCTACAAACAAAAAGTCCAATGTTACTTTTGGGTATTGAGTTGCCATTTCGGCAACCACTTTACGCCATAGTCTAGAGCTTTCTAAAACGTTGGCTTTATCTACTAAAGTGACTTTGTTATTTCTAGTTTCAGCCGCTTTAAATGCTAAATGCGCGATACGTTCAATTTCGTATTTAGAATATTCACATAGGTCTGAAGCCGTATTGCCATCAGCACTTATGTTTTTTTCTCCAAAATAAATACCACCTGTGAGTTCACGGTAAATACTAATATCTGTGCCTTCGATAATTTTCTTCTTCAAGGGCGATTTACTTAGCAGTGTTTCGTAGGCTTTTACAGGACGTATATTAGCAAATAAACCTAATTCCTTACGCAGTTTTAAAAGCCCTTGTTCTGGACGGACTTTGGCTGATGGATCGTTATCATATTTTGGGTCTCCAATAGCTCCAAATAAGATAGCATCATTAGTTTTACACACCTTAAGTGTACTTTCTGGAAGCGGATCTTGGTGCTCATCAATAGCGATAGCACCAACAGGAGCGTAGGTAAAATTAAAGGAGTGGTTAAACTCAGCAGCGATGGCATTTAACACTTTTACAGCTTGCTCAGTGACTTCCGGACCTATACCATCACCTGGTAAAACAGCAATGTTCAATTTCATGTGTTTATATTTATTTTTTTGGCAGTCTAAATTGTGTCATTTTAAGTGAAACGAAGAATCTATTAATAAAGTTAAAACATCATTTTATTAATAAGATAAGATTCTTTACTAGGTTCAGAATGACAACACAAAATAATATTTAGATAACTACCTCATTTTTTTCTTTTCTTTTTTTGTCATTGCGAAGAAAATTTTTAAAATTTTCTTCGCAATCTTTTATTTTGGAATTCAATTTAAAAGATTACTTCGTCGTTTCACTTCTCGTAATGACGTTTCATTTTTAATATTGTTTTTGAGCTTCAAAAGCTTCAATAGTTTCTTTTTTACTTAATAAATAGTCAATATCATCATAGCCATTTATTAGACACGTTTTTTTATATGCATCAATTTCAAATTGCTCTGATAATTTGGTATTGATTACTGAAATAATTTGTGCTTCTAGATTTACCTGAATTTGCGTTTCAGGATGCGTTTCAATGAAATTAAATAGCTGACTCAAAAAGGCTTTAGATACTTGAACAGGAAGCAGTCCATTATTTAAGGCATTGCCTTTAAAAAGATCAGCAAAAAAACTGGATACAATTATCTTAAAACTATAACCAGCCAAAGCCCAAGCGGCATGTTCACGACTGGAGCCACAACCAAAATTATCGCCAGCAACCAAAATACTTCCGGAATATATAGGATTGTTTAAAGGGAAATTAGCATTCGCATTTCCATGCTCATCAAACCGCCAATCTCTAAAAACGTTATCGCCAAATCCTTGTTTGTCTGTTGCTTTTAAAAAGCGCGCAGGAATAATTTGATCGGTATCTACATTCTCAATAGGTAATGGAATGGCTCTTGATGTTAATGTTGTAAATTTTTCCATAATATTTCCTGCATAAGCAGGAATCTCTTTTAATTTACTTTTTAAAAATGAGACCTTTCGACTGCGCTCAAGGTGACATTTGTTTTGTTTAAATCCTTTGTTACATCTATTATTTTGCCTGCCACAGCTGTGGCGGCGGCTACCAAAGGACTTGCTAAAATGGTTCTAGAACCTTGTCCTTGTCTTCCTTCAAAATTCCTATTGGAGGTAGAGACACAATATTCACCTTGCGGAATCTTATCATCGTTCATTGCCAAACACGCCGAACACCCTGGTTGGCGTAATTCAAAACCAGCTTCATCAAAAATGGTTTTTAATCCTTCTTCAATAATTTGAGCTTCTACCTGTTTGCTTCCCGGAACTAACCAAGCGGTAACAGTATCGGCTTTTTGTTTGCCTTTAATATAATTGGCAGCCATTCTAAAATCTTCAATTCTGGAATTGGTACAGCTTCCTATAAATACATAATTAATGGATTTGTTAATTAATGATTCACCAGCTTCAAAATTCATATATGCTAAAGATTTTTTAAATGATGAATTATTTTCTACAGGAATCGTTTCAGAAATTTTGATTCCCATTCCAGGATTTGTACCATAGGTTATCATAGGTGCAATGTCTTCGGCATCAAAAGTATATTCCTTGTCAAAGACAGCATCAGCATCTGTTGGAAGTGTTTTCCAATAAGTAACTTTTTTATCAAAAGCTTCTCCTTGTGGGGCAAATTCTTTTCCTTTTACATAAGCAAAAGTGGTTTCATCTGGTGCAATCATACCACCACGTGCTCCCATTTCAATACTCATATTACAAACGGTCATACGCCCTTCCATAGACATATTTTTAAAAACATCTCCAGCATATTCACAGAAATATCCCGTTCCAGCATTAGTGCCAAGTTTTGAAATAATATAAAGAATAACATCTTTCGGAAGCACTCCTTTTTTTAAGGTGCCATTTACAGTAACACGTAAACTTTTAGGTTTGGTTAGTAATAAACATTGACTCGCAAAAACCTGAGCAACCTGACTTGTACCAATACCAAAAGCTATAGTTCCAAAAGCACCATGAGTTGAGGTGTGGCTATCGCCACAAACCATTGTCATTCCTGGTTGCGTGATTCCAAGTTCAGGAGCCATAACATGAACAATGCCATTGTATTTGTGTCCTAAATCAAAAAGGGTAATATTATTCTTTTTACAATTTTTAGAAAGTTGTTCTAGTTGATGTCTAGAACGTTTATCTGTAATTGGTAAATGCTGATTAAGCGTTGGCGTGTTATGATCGGCAGTTGCAACAATTTGCTTTGGTCTGAAAACAGGAATGCCGCGATATTTTAATTCATTAAAAGCTTGCGGGCTTGTAACTTCGTGTATTAAATGTTTATCAATATATAAAACTTGTGGTCCATTTTTTACAGTATCGACCACATGTGCATCCCAAACTTTATCAAATAATGTTTTTCCCATTATGCAGATGCGATTTGGTTATAGACTTTACAGGTTTCAATAATTTGATGAATATCTGTATCATTTATTTCTTTCTTTTTATCGGCGAAATTTAAAAAGTTGATATAAACTTCGTCCAATTGAAGCTTTGTTAACTCATAGCCTACGTTTTTTGCTCTGTATGCTAAGGCTGCACGACCACTTCTTGCGGTAAGCACAATAGCCGATTCTGTAACACCAACATCTTTTGGGTCGATAATCTCGTAAGTTTCACGATGTTTAATCACGCCATCTTGATGAATTCCTGAGCTATGTGCAAAAGCATTAGCACCAACAATGGCTTTATTGGGTTGGGTATATATTCCCATATGGTCAGACACTAACTGACTAATGCCATAAAGCATAGACGTTTCAATATTTGTGTCTAGATTTAAGTATGGATGTTGTTTCAATATCATGACAACTTCTTCTAAAGCGGTGTTTCCAGCACGTTCACCAATACCATTTATAGTACATTCAATTTGGCGAGCACCATTAATTACACCTTCAATAGAATTAGCAGTTGCTAAGCCCAAATCGTTATGACAATGGCAAGACAAAATCGCATTTTCAATACCTTTTACATGTTCTTTAAGGTACTTGATTTTCGCCCCATACTCATGAGGTAAACAGTAACCTGTTGTGTCTGGAATATTCAATACAGTAGCTCCAGCTTTAATGGCAACTTCACAAACTCTAGCTAAATATTCGTTATCTGTTCGACCAGCATCTTCGGAATAAAACTCAACATCTTCAACAAACGATTTGGCATATTTAACAGCAGCAAAAGCACGTTCTAAGATATCTTCTTGAGTGGTTTTGAATTTGAATTTTATATGAGAATCAGAAGTTCCAATACCTGTATGAATTCTTGGTTTTTTAGCATATTGAAGCGCTTCAGCAGCGACTTTAATATCATTTTGTACAGATCTTGTCAATCCACAAACCGTAGCATTTTTTACAATTTTTGAAATTTCCTGAACCGACTTAAAGTCTCCTGGACTTGAGACTGGAAAACCAGCTTCAATAATATCAACACCAAGATTATCTAGCTGTTTAGCAATAATTAATTTTTGCTCAGTATTTAATTTGCAGCCAGGAACTTGCTCACCATCACGAAGGGTTGTGTCAAAAATTTGTACGTTTGAATTAGCCATTTATTAAAATAATTTTCTTAATGTTATACGAATTTATATTTTGGTTTACTCAAAAGAATGCTCATCATTAAAGTTTTACGATGTTTAACTAGTTTAGTAAGATGTTAAATATTTGATAAACAAGAGTATAGTGCTAATTACTAAATTATGACTAAAGATCAAAAAGATAATTTATTTGTATTAGTAAAGTCGCTGTCAAAGTCCGAAAAGAGACAGTTTAAACTTTATGTTGGGCGATTGGGTGTTAATGAAGATTCAAAGTTTTTGATGCTTTTTAATATTTTAGAAAAGCTACCAAAATACGATGAAGCTATTATTTTAAAAAAAGGTATTGTAAAAAAACAGCAATTATCAAACTTAAAAGCACACTTATATAAACAGATTTTAATTAGTTTAAGACTAAATCCATCACATCAAAATCTTAGAATTCAAATTAGAGAACAGCTAGATTTTGCCACTATTTTATATCATAAAGGCTTATATAAACAGAGTTTAAAAATTCTTGATAAAGCAAAGACTCTTGCCATAGCAAATGAAGAAAAAAATATAGCCTATGAGATTATAGAACTTGAAAAAATTATAGAGTCTCAATACATTACTAGAAGTATAAGCAATAGAGCAGACGAGCTTACAATTCAGGCAAAAGAGTTGAACAGGCAAAATTTATTGGCAAGTAAACTGTCAAATTTATCGCTTCAATTGTATGGGTTATTCTTAAAGACAGGGTATGTAAAAAATGATGAAGAATATAAACGAGTTACTAAATATTTTAATGACAGAATCCCAAAATACGATATTAACGAATTAGGATTCAGAGAAAAATTGTGGCTTTATAAATCGTATTTATGGTATAGTTTCTTAATTCAAGATTTTTTGTCCTGTTATAAATATTCAAAAAAATGGGTGGATTTGTTTTACGCTAATCATGATATGATAAAACTCAATCCTGTATTCTTTTTAAGAGGAAATCAATATTTATTAGAAGCACTATTTTTTGTGAGACATCATGATAAATTTAAAAAGGTACTATCCGATTTTGAATCCATCACTCAAGAAAAATGGTTCCCAAAAGATGATAATGTTGAAAGTTTAACATTTTTATATGTCTATATCAATAAATTTAATTTGCATTTCATGGAAGGCACTTTTCATGATGGATTGCCTCTAGTAAATGAAGTATTAGAAGGTATTAAAAAGCATAAAACTAGAATTGACGAGCATCATATTATGGTATTTTATTACAAGATTGCAAGTTTATATTTTGGTATTGGAAAGAATAAAAAGGCAGTTGAGTTTTTAGATAAAATTATTAGCAACAAATCATTACAAATGAGAGAAGACTTGTTGTGTTTTTCGAGGATTTTAAATCTGGTAGCACATTATGAAGCCGGATTAGATTATAATCTAGATGCACTTATTAGAAGCACTTATAAGTTTTTAATAAAAATGCAGGATTTATATGAAGTGCAAAAGGAGATGATTAAATTTTTAAGAGGTCTTGGTGATATTTATCCACATGAAATAAAAAAGGAATTTATAAAATTACTTAAAAAGTTTAAAGAATTTGAAGATCACCCTTATGAAAAACGAGCATTTTTATATTTAGATGTGATTTCTTGGCTAGAAAGCAAAATAGAAAATAAATCAGTAAATCTTATTATTAGAGAAAAATATCAACTTTTAAACTCTAAAAAATAAAAAATATAGAAAAAAATTTGGTTATTATATTTTTATAACTGAATATTTGCACTCACAAAGTTCAAAGACTTATTGAAATGTTATCAAGAAAGGTGGAGGGATTAGACCCAACGAAACCTTAGCAACCCTTTATTCTATA
>CAZQBE010000079.1:0-9036 GCA_964591595.1 uncultured Flavobacteriaceae bacterium | reverse complement strand
TAATGTAGGCTTAAATGCCATTGCTCAATGGACCTATACCTTAGAGAATAAGATGCCACAAGGACTAGGTACAGGAAGTTTATTTATAAATAATTTTTTATCGCCATTGCAAGTAGAAAATGGTACATTGCGTCACGAACAAAAACAACATTGGGATTTTAATTTAAAACACAAATGAATTATATACAACAAGCTTATAAAACAGCACATGATTGGTGGCGGTATATTATTGGAGCCATTATAGCTATTATGGGCATATTTGCATTTTCTGTACCACATTTAATAGCTATAGGAATTGAAACAGTTAACGGGAATATAGAAAGTACAAAACTTGAAGACACAGCTTATGTATTAGGTTTATTTGAGCCTAACTTAAATTTAATATTTGTTTTATTACCTTTTGTAGGAGGTTTGTTGTTCTTGCTATTAGCAGTAAAATTTTTACATAAGCAGTCGTTTAAAATGTTAACTACAGCGAGACAAAAGATAGATTGGAAACGCTTTTGGTTTGCTTTTATATTTTGGGGAATAGTATCTTCAGGAATGGTGTTGGGAGATTATTTTTTAAACCTTGAAGGTTATGTTAACAATTTTCATTTGAAACCTTTTTTAATTCTGTGTGTTATAGCCATAATTTTAGTACCACTACAAACAAGTTTTGAAGAATACTTTTTTAGAGGATATCTTATGCAAGGTATAGGCTTAATTGCTAAAAACAGATGGCTACCATTAATTATTACATCAACAGTTTTCGGGTTATTACATATTGCAAACCCTGAAGTAGAAAAATTGGGTAACATTATTTTGATATACTATGTAGGTACAGGTTTCTTTTTAGGAATAACTACATTAATGGACGATGGTTTAGAACTATCTTTAGGGTTTCATGCTGCGAATAACTTATTTACAGCATTATTAGTAACAGCAGATTGGACTGCGTTTCAAACACATTCTATTTTTAAAGATATTTCAGATCCTACAGAGGTTGGTATTGGCGAAATGTTATTTCCTGTGTTTATTATTTTCCCTATAATTTTATTTATTTATGCTAAAAAATATAAATGGACTAATTGGAAAGACAAATTATTTGGTGCTGTTGTAGAGCCTGTCGTAATTGAGTCAGCAAAAACTGATGAAATTGGTGATGACGATTAATTATATTACTCGATAACTTTTAATAGTATTGAAGCCTTATTAAAATCGGAAGCAGCATTAATAACGTTTCTAAATTCGTCGTAACGATTCAAATCGAAAGTATTTGTTTTATAAAATTCTTGAATTGTAATAATTAATGTATCACTATTTAAGGTGTAGTCGGATTCAAATTTGCAAGCTTTTTGTCCTGTTACAGCAGTATAGCTTTTGTTAATTTTTAAGGCGTCTAATCCTTCAACCGTATAACCCTTAGGAATATGTACTGTAATGGTATAATCGTATTGATTAGGATATTGCATTTCTATAGGATTTACACGCTTGGTCTCTTGATATAATTCACTTTGAGTTCCAATAACTTTACCTATTTGAAAAATATAACTATCACCAGCTTCCTCTAATAAAGACTCCGAAGTAATTGATGATTTTGTAATAAAGGGTTTGTTATACTCCAGTTGTAGCATTTCAGTATTTAGGGCTTCATAAGCATTTACAACTTTATCTTCGATGCCAGAACCTGTTAAATAATCTTCATATTCTTTTATGCCTTGCTCTGTAGATAAACTTAAAATGGCTCTACTTGTTGCAGACCAATGCCCTGTATACTCTTGAGATTGGTTTATAGTTACGCTTTCTAAATCAGCATCAAAAGTAATATCTGTGACACGATTTATATGGCTAAAATCAGGATTGGATTGAACAATTTCGCTAAAATAATATTCTAAACTTCTGGTAATAAATAAGCCATAATTTCCTAAAAAGTTAAAAGGGGCTTCTTCAACTCTATACTCAATACGGTCTGGAGCAATATACTTTTCTTCAGTTGGTAAATAAATAAGAAATTCTTGTAGCATTCCTGGAGCAAAAAAATCAGGATCAAACTTACGTCGATAACGGTTAGCAGTAATTACAATTTCATATTCAATATTAAGAACTGTGAGATAATGTCCATAGGCTTTTAAAATACCAAAGTCGCTTGCAGACTTGTTGGCTAGTATATAATCAAGATTAGAAAGTTCTGCATTATTGTTTTTAACAATTGTAAAATTGGTTTTTATATAATCATCTAGTAAAGTTGCTTTTTGAAACACACTTAATTCTGCTTTGCCTTTAGTAACATTTATTAAATCTTCTTTTACTTTATTGTTAGGTTCTTCTGGGAAAAACTGTGGTCCAACATTGTTAACAACATTATTCCAAAACATATCTTGTGTAATATCTCTACCTTTAGGATAGCATTGGTAAACAACTGCAATTTTATTAGCATCTGGAGCTGCATATTCTTCTTCTACCATTGCGGGCACATCATGGAGAGTAAGTAATTTTGCCGTTCTACCATCAACCGTAACACTCTCAAAAGTAGTTGATGTGTTATAGGCTTTAATTCTTGATTTCAGGTCTCCTGTAATAAATAAAAACTGAGCTTCTTTTATAGGATAATCGCTTTGAATAGTTTCGGTTCCATGTATATCGTATTCTTTTTCGACTGTATATAACACTTCTATTTCTGAACCTTTTTCAATGCCTTCTATAGCAAAAATTTTAAAATCACCATATTCTTGTACATTTTTTATTTCCTTGATATTATTATTATCTAAAAGTGTAATTTTCCCTTCAGCATTTATTGTACGCGCTTTAATATCTATTACTTTTTTTACATCTCGCATAGGTATATAAACTGTATTATGCTTATTTATACCTTTATCATCATTTACTCTATTAATTGTGTGTGTTGTTTCTAAACTATATAGTTCTTGCGAAAATGTACTGTTAAAATATTCAACAATATATTTTTCAAAAACACCTACTGAAGATGCTTTGGCTTCCACTTCGGTAATATCATGAAGCTTTGGATTATCATTCCAATTATAAGTTTTATAGTATTGCGCATAGCTACTATTTGTTGCTAAAATTAGTAAAGTAAAGATGATATTTTTAATCATAGGTCTTGTTCTATTATTATACTTTTTTTGTAGGCTTTTGTCAAGCTTTTTATAAATGCATTCCAAGTTTCAAAATTGTTTTTCTTAACACTTAGTGTGTTGATGTATATAGTTTTACTTTGAATGATTTCATTGTTATTTTGTGAATAGGAAATTTTATAACCATAATCTGGATTTTCGAATTGGAGATTTTTAGGCACATAATTTACCTTATATCCTTCAGGTATTTTAAATGTGGTTACAAACTCTTTTTTAAATTTATGATCAACTTTTTTATTGTACTTTCTAGTTTCAATATCAACTTTACTTTTAGACAATACACGATCAATGTTTAAATTAATATACACCTTGTTTGCCACAGATTTAGCATAGTTGTTTATTGCAAGGTCATACTTTAAAATTAGTGGTTTAATTTTATTATCAAAATTTTCTTTTGAAATGTTACTGTAACTCGTTTTGTTGTTTCCAAGCGTTAAAGTTGTATTTAAATACTCTTCTTCAGTTTTATCATCCTTTTTATATGTATAGTCCGAAATAAAATCTACCTTTTCATAGCCTGTAAGTACTCTTTGCTCAGACACCTTAAGCGTATTATTTTCTAAAGTAAATACACTGTTAACGATTGTAGCGCTTTTGTCGACATTTTGTATTGGGACTTTTATTACTTTAAAAGTGTTTGGATCTATTCCCAAAAGGGCTTCTTTGGTTTGTGTAAATGCACTAGGCATTCCAAATGGCACATAACTATCGGTAGCATCAAGAAATATGGTATCGTTGTCAATGATAGCTGTATTAATCATGTGGTTATCCACCATTGGTGTAGGAACATCAAAATAAGAATAAGGCCTGTCTCTAGTACCAATCCATGTTCTATACGATTCTATACCACTATAATTAAGCATTTCATAAAGCAAATTAGCCATGTCTTTACAATCGCCATAACGTTTATCACATACGCTAGATGCACTACGCGGTATAAAGCCGCCCAAACCATCTTCGAAAGCTACATAGGTAATATTATCTTGTACCCAATTAAAAATTGATTCCGCTTTTTCTCTTTGTGTTGTTAGGTTTTTGGTTAAATCTTTAGCAATAGTATGCACATTGTCTAATGATTTTTCATCAATTTGTTTAACTAAAGAGGCATACCATTTATAAAGGTCGCTAACATCATTCAGTACATTAAATGTTTTGCCATTTTGTTCATAGCTTT
The DNA here is from genome assembly GCA_964591595.1 of uncultured Flavobacteriaceae bacterium. Classification (GTDB taxonomy): domain Bacteria; phylum Bacteroidota; class Bacteroidia; order Flavobacteriales; family Flavobacteriaceae; genus JAADHG01. The sequence continues at coordinate 4,728 of CAZQBE010000079.1, read as the reverse complement.
TTATGTAAATAATAATATGAGGTAAAAAGTATAGTGCCGATTCGCTTTTGTCTTCTCCTTGAAAACCTTTTATATTTACAATAGACCATGTATAAATATTTGTATCCTCATGACTCTCCTTTTTGAAAGCAATAGGATAGTCTTTAGTATTAAAATCAATATATCCAATGGTTACATTCTTAGGAAACTCAATAGAGAGTTTAGCACTTTTAGTTGGGACGAAAGTTCCAAAACGGAAGATTCCTAAAAAACGTGGATCTTTTAATACTTCATTATAACTTAAATTAGTTTCTGCACCTTTTGTAACCGCAGGAAATGTAAAACTTTTACTCTCTTGGTCGCTATAAAAAATACCATTATCAAATTCCCTTTTGGTTTCTATATAGTCCACCTTTACTTTGGTATTTGTACTTGGTAAAAGCGTATAAGCATCAATATTTTCAATAGAAGTAAAGCTGTCAAATCCAATAGATTCATTAGCAAAATACAGTTTTTTTGCCGTTAAATACTTGGCTTGTTCCGATATGTTTTTTGTAATATCAAACTGTTTATTTATCAATTTTATTTTTATATACTCATGCCGTTTTAAATAGATGTAATCTTCATTAGAAAAATCTTGCGATATTACTAACAAAGGAAAGCATAATGTAAAAATTAATATGTATTGTATATATTTTGGCATCTCAATCAAATATATTTTATTAAATGTAAATTACTAACTTCAATTTGTTAAAAATAGTATAATTTTAACTTATCTAATTACTATACCAAAAATGGTTCCAAGTTTTACCAAAATTCATAATAAATTTAAATTCAATAATACACATTTTAATGCTGATACCTTAAAGGAAGTGGCATATAGCTTTGTAAAAGAAGGTGAATCTTATCAAAAACATATTGGAAGTTTTTTTTTAGATTGGTTAGATAATAATGATTTTATAGTTGTAAAAACATCTGGTTCAACTGGAGCATCAAAATCTATAAAGTTATATAAGCAAGCCATGGTAGTTTCTGCTATTGCAACAGGCAATTATTTTAATCTTGAGTATGGTAATACAGCATTACATTGCTTGTCTACCGAATTTATTGCAGGAAAAATGATGTTGGTTCGAGCAATGATTTTAGGATTGGAAATAGATGTTATTGAACCCATTTCAAACCCTTTAGACCATATTACCAAGCATTATGATTTTTGTGCAATGGTACCTTTACAATTACAAAATTCAATTGATAAGCTACAGCATGTTTCTACGCTTATTGTTGGCGGAGCTTCTGTTTCTAATGCGTTGCAAGCCCAACTCTATGATACTTCTTGCAAGGTATATGCAACATACGGAATGACAGAAACCATTACTCACATTGCAGTAAAAAAACTAAACTACTTAGAGAATGTCTCTTTGGAAGCATTTCTAACCCTACCAAACATAATTATCTCAAAGGATAACAGAGATTGCCTAGTTATAAATGCGCCAAAAGTGAGTGATGAACCTATAATAACTAATGATGTTGTTGACTTACTTTCAGAAACGTCTTTTGAAATTTTAGGACGTTTTGATAATGTAATTAATTCAGGTGGTATAAAATTATTTCCAGAACAAATTGAAGCAAAGCTTAAAAAATATATAAATGAGCGCTTTTTTATAGCTTCAGAAGTGCACAGTAGTTTAGGAGAACAATTAATTATGATTATTGAAGGTGTCTCAAACACCGTTAGTGCTTCAGCTTTTAAAAATCTAGATAAGTATGAAGTCCCCAAACACATTTATAATATTGAGCAATTTGTAGAAACAGATTCTGGTAAAATTCAACGTAAAAAAAGCTTAGCATTGCTCAAATAGCACGTTAACTCACCCAAAAGTACACTTCACTCATTATAGGTTTTTTGGTTTATAGTTTGAACATAGTTTTATGTCAAACTTTAAAACCAAAACCAAATGAAATCAATGATCACATTAATACTTATAGCGTTTGTTATAACGACGGGTATTGCACAAGAAAAGAATATAGTAACCAAGTCGGTCCAGATTGATGACCTAATTCCTTTTGTAATTCAAAACTTCCCAACTTCAAATGATGGCGACGATGTAGAAATGCGAAATATTACATTTTTAATTCAGGTTTTTGAAACAGATTTATCTATTGAGAATAAAGTGGTTTTAAAGCAAGCTTTTAAACTTCTGTCTAATAGATTATCGGAGGATGATTTGATTTCAATTGTAACGTATTCGGGTTTCAACGGAATTGCCTTAAATCAAACTGAACCTAGTGATTTAAAAAAGTTACTATACACAATAAATAACTTAAAGTCTAGTGTAAAAGAATTTCATGTAGATGGTATTGAGTTGGCATATAATTATACTAACGACAATTTTGAAGAAGAAGCTATAAATATAGTTGTCATGGTGAGAAACCCTAACGCTTCAACAATTGCAAACACTTATGCTACACCAGCAACAGTCAAAACTTCAAAAAAGAAAAATGGTGCTGTTTTAATAACTGCAATGAGCCTTTTGCCTGAATTAATTTCAGTAATAAAAAATTAACACTTAAATATATAAATTATGAAAAAACTACTACTTATTTCGTATCTAATGCTATTTATGATACAAATGATTGCACAGGAAATACCAACAATAAAAGTTGGTAAAGACAAATTAGGAATAACCTCTTTAGACATTAAAGTAGAGGTTGTAGGAAACATTGCTATGACAACATATGATATGTTGTTTTATAACCCAACAAATGAAATTTTAGAGGGTGAATTAGCTTTTCCGCTAGGTGAGGGTCAAAAAGTATCGAGATTAGCACTCGAAGTTAATGGAAAACTTAGGGAAGCTGTTGTTGTTGAAAAGGAGCAGGGTAGAATTGCCTTTGAAGCTGTTGTAAGAAGACGTGTTGATCCTGTTTTGTTAGAAAAAGGAACAGGTAATAATTATAAGGCTAGAATATATCCAATACCAAGAAATGGGTATAAAAGAATAGTTCTTGCTTATGAACAGGAGTTAAATTATAGTGATGGCGCACATTATTTTAATTTACCATTAGACTTTAAAAAAAGCTTAGATGAATTTTCTTTTGAAATGGATGTGTATGACCAGAAATTAAAGCCAGAATTAACCTTTGGAGAATTGGAAAATTTTAAGTTTATTGAAGCATATAATAGTTATTCAGCTAAGATTTCAAATACAAATTTTATACCTGATACATCTTTAATAATTAAAATCCCTGAGGAATACAATACTAATAAGATCATTACTTTTGATGATTATTTCTCTGTTTATCAAACATTGAAGCCAGAAACAAGAACAAGGGCTAAAGCGACATCAATTACATTACTTTGGGATGCTTCCTATTCCATGAAGGGAAGAGATTATTCAAAAGAAATAGACTTTTTAAATGCATATTTTACTTATTTAAAGAATGTAAAAATAGAATTGGTTGTGTTTAGCAATGATGTTAGAGAGCGGAAAATATTTTCTATAAAAAATGGAGATTGGCAAGACCTCAAATCAGAATTATCAAATGTGGTTTATGATGGTGGGACTTCCTATACAAAACTATTAGATGAGAATTTATCTGACGAGATATTGTTGTTCTCTGATGGTATGAAAAATTTAAGTGATATCATAATAAATACTGATCAGTCAGTTTTTGTGGTGAATAGTATTATTAAGGCTAATCATAGCGAATTGAATAAAATTTCAGAATCTACTAATGGGATTTATATTAATTTAAAGAATAATAGTGTTGCCGAAGCATTTAAGAAAATAACACTTCAACCATATAAGTTTTTAGGTATAAAATCAACTAATAAAAGCATAGAATTTTACCCAAATACACCAGTAAATGTCTCATCAGACTTTTCAGTAGCTGGAAAAAACTTTAAAAACGGAGATCAAATATCATTATTATTTGGTTTTGGAAATACAGTAACTGATGAACAAGTATTTAAATTAGATTCAAATGTTAACAATAATTTAGTAAAAAGACTTTGGGCTCAAAAAAAACTTGATGTTTTGCAGAGGAATAGTAAAACTAATAAAGCCAATATTATAAAGCATAGTAAAAAATATAACCTTGTAAGTAATCATACATCATTGATTGTACTTGAAACAGCTTGGGATTATTATAGATTTAAAATATTGCCGCCAGAAGATTTGATAGAAGCTTATAATGAGCTAATGAAACGTTATAATGGCAAACGTGTTGTGGCTTCTAATGGAGAAAACAATAATGCACAAGATGATAATGTTACACAAATCAGCAGAAATAATATTCCAACTAGTAATGGTAATATATCTGGAATTATATCTGATGCATCTGGTATGCCATTACCAGGAGTAAATGTAATTGTTAGAGGTACAGGAGAAGGAACTCAAACAGACTTTGATGGAAGGTATTCAATAAATGCAAGGACAGGAGATATTCTAACCTTTAGTTATGTTGGTTTGATAACGCTTGAAACTACTGTAGGAGGTGCTAACAATATAAATATTTCAATGCAAGAGGATTCGGCGGTACTTGATGAAGTAGTCGTAACAGCACAAGGGATTAAGAGAGATAAAAAAGCATTGGGTTATGCAGTAAGTGAAATTAATTCCAAAGAAATAGAAAACCGTACAGAAGGTGATGTTGCCAGAGTATTGTCTGGAAAAGCATCTGGCTTACAAATTACTTCACAAAGTGGATCTTCTGGATCTGCAACCAATATTGTAATTAGAGGTTATT
>CAZQBE010000078.1:0-9083 GCA_964591595.1 uncultured Flavobacteriaceae bacterium | reverse complement strand
AACCAAAGGTTTTCTTCTTTACAGATATCGGCAATAGCATTTAAATTGTCTATGGCTCCGGTATTAACAGTTCCTGAAGTTCCAATAATACAAATAGGTTGTAAACCATTTGCTTTATCTTTAGCTATTTGATTTTTTAAAGCCTTAATGTTTATCGAATAATCATCATTTACAGCAATTTTTTTAAGTCCTTTGGTTCCTAATCCTAAAAGTTCTATGGCTTTAGTATTGCAGCTATGAATTTCGGTAGAAGCATAAAACACCAAATTGTTTTCTTTTAATCCTTCAGCACGAATATCATAACCTGCTTTTACATTTCGAGCCACTGCTAATGCTGCATAATTTGCCATGGATCCGCCACTTACTAAAAGGCCGCTTGCCGATTTAGGGAACTCTATAATCTCCTTAATCCATCGTATAACCTGTTCTTCAATTTTATGTGCCGCATGATTACCGCCTCCTAAATTTGGATTGAGTATGGATGCCCAAAAATCGCCCATAACGCCCGAAATGGTTCCACTGCCCATATACCAAGCCCAAAACCGCGGATGAATATTTCCCATGGGATAAGGCAATACAGTTTCCTGAAGTTCTTTATAAACAGCCTCAGCATTACTAGGTTGTTGTGGTAAAGGCGTTTTAAAAGTATTTAAAACATGCTGTGGCATTTCTTGCCAAATTTTACGTTCTCTGACATTTTTTGTATAGTCAAAAGCGTCATCAACCATTTGATGCATTAAAGCTTTAGATTGTTCCCAATCCTGAGGATCTAGGGTTTCCAAGGTGTTAGATTGTTCACTCATACCATAAAATACTAAGATGCTTTATTGGTCTTTTTTGGAGGCATAGGACCACGTAAATGAATAATAAGACCATCAAGGAAATTACGTAAAAATTGATCGCCACATTCCATGTATTTGGGATGGTTTTCATTTCTAAAAATAGCACCGATTTCGCTTTTAGAAACTCTAAAATCTTTTAAAGCGCAAATTTTTACAATATCATCATCGCGTAGTTTGTGAGCTACTCGTAATTTTTTAAAAATATCGTTGTTTGTTAATGCCATAATGTAAAGGTAATGGTTTTAGTTATCATCTTCAATCCTATTATCATCAAAAGCCGACGGTAATAATTTAGGTATAAATTTAACAAATAGCGGCAGGAGTAAAGCACCTCCTGGCAATATAAAAATTGCTAAACTTGGTATGGATTTAAAAATGTCAAATAATTGTTCTTGTACTTTTTTTTGTTCGTCGTTGTTTAAATCTCTAACTGTAGATTGTGAAAGTAAAACCATAAGATCTTTGCTTTGAATCAACTCTTTTTTTAAACGCTTACCGTTTCTATTAATAAGTTTGCTTACTAGTTTACTAGAATTGTCGTAAAATGTTTTTATAATATTTTTTGAACTTAATAAGGCAATATTGTCTTTGTTGGTCGTGTAAAAGGAGTTCACTGCTTCTATAGATTGTGTAACTAAGTCGTGCTCCAACTTTGAATCTTTACCTAATTGATATAAAAATTGTTGCTCATCTTTATCAATAATTTTATCTCCCCAAGTAGCCATACATGCAATATCCAAAATATATTGTTTTTCAAAATAAACGTTTAAAAACGCTATGGCTTGTATATAGCTTATCTGTGCATTATTTTGGTAACGTCTGGAAGAAATAAACAGTTTAATTAAGCTTTCGTCGTATTCGGTTTTTATAACTTTTGATTGTAGTACATCTAAAGAAATAACTTCAATGGCAGCCTCTAAGTTTTTAATATAATTACTTGAAATATGTTGTGTTTTCAGGTATTGGTTATATGCCAAAACATCCATAAATAGCAAAGCGTTAATGACAAAATAGTTGAAGTTTTTTGTAATTATGTTATCATTAATCTGTATGCGTTTATGTATTATTTTTTCTAATTGTAATCGCGATTTTTTTCCTCCCAGAAGTCCTTGAAAGATGGATGTTTTATGAGCATCTATTTCGGTATAAAAATCAATAATGCTTTCAATGAGGTCTCTTTTAGAATGTGTATTATGATGAATATATTTAAGGGCTAAGAAGAGATTTACTTTGCAAATTTCTTCGTCGGAAAGATCTGTTTTTTTTATACTAGTACTAATACTTTTAATATTATGGCCATAAATAAATCCACTACATCTAAGCGCAACATAAAATTGTTCTTTTGAAAAGTTTAAAAAAGAATTCTCTTTAGATATTACTTGTTGTAATTTTTTAATCCAACCAGTAGCAGATGGGTTCATTATAATATTGGTTTTTCTAAAGCTTAAAAATAAAAAAAGCTGCTCGTAAAAGCAGCTTATTAGTACTTTATGTTAAGTTTTATTCAATAACTCCACCACAGCTTACTCGAGTGCCTGCAGCACCACTTGGTTGTGAAGTATAATCATCAGTACCTTGATGTACAATAACAGCTTTTCCTAAAATATCTTTCTTTTCATCCCCGCAGCCTATACACCATTTATTAGTTTCGAAAGTAACGGTAGCATTACCAGATGCATCGGCTTCAAAATTACCTATATCACCTAAATGAAAACCTTCTGAAGCACCCCATTTGCCATGAGGCTGTGCTGTTGGATTCCAATGACCTCCAGAAGATTTCCCATCGTCAGAAGAACAATCGGCTTTTTGATGTAAATGAAAAGCATGAGTACCTTCGCTTAACCCGCTTAAAGTTGCTATCATTGTTACAATACTGCCTTCTTGTTCAAAAATTGCATTTCCGGTAACAGAACTGCCACTTTTGGAATCTAAAACTACCCAAACTTTCTTTCCATCATTGGTACTTGGGTCTACAATCTTCTTTGTTTCTGGGCTTTCTACTTTTGTTTCTGAGTTAGAATCTGATTCTTTTTTTTCTTTTTTACAAGCTAAAGCAAAAACCAATGTAAATGCTAGAGCAAAAATGGAAGTTTTTTTCATGATTTATATAAATAATTATAATTTGAGATTAAATTTAAGTCAATATTTAGCGAATTGCAAATTTCTATGACCTAATTAAATTTGTTATGATTTGAGTTTTACTAAGCAATGTTTTATGTACAGGACATTTATCGGCAATTTGTAAAATGCGCTTTATTTGTGTGTCGTCAAGGGTACTGTCTAATTTTATTTCTCTATTAAACGTATCTATTTTAGCTGAGTTTTCGTCACAATGGTTGCAGTCTTCAGCATGATTTTTTCCATAGCCGGTATGCACTTCAATGTTTTCAATATGCCAGCCTTTGCGTTTGGCATACATTTGAATGGTCATTGCAGTGCAAGCCGATAATCCGGCTGAAACCAATTCATATGGCGAAGGACCAAAATCGTTGCCGCCATAGTCTAAAGGCTCATCAGCTAGCATATAATGATTTCCAACTTTTAATTGGGTGGTATAACTATCGTCACTATCTAAACTGGCTACAACTTGTAGATTAGTTTTTAGTTGCTTTTCTTCAACACTATTTACATAACGTTTTGCCCAACCTGAAATGACGTTGCCTACATAAATAGAATCTATTTTATTTGATAATAAATGATCGGCACCATTAAGGGATATAAAACTTTTTGGATGATGTGCTAACTTATAAATGTCTTCTGCATTTTTAATGGATACAATAGTGTCTTGTGGCGAATGCATAACCAAAAAAGCTTTGCGTAAATTTTTTGCTATTTTAGGAAGTGATTTAGCTTTTAAATCGTCTAAAAACTGTTTTTTAATTGTAATATCACGACCACTTAAATTTACAATGGCTTTGCCGTTAGCTTCTATTTCTGAAACACTAGTTTGCAAAATACGTTGTACATGTTTTGGATTTGACGGAGCAGCAACAGTTGCAATGGCTTTTATGGAACTAATCTTTGTTGCAGCAAAAATAGCAGCAGCCCCACCAAGAGAATGACCAACGATAAGCGTTGGAGATTTGTAATTTGTTTCTAAGAAATGGGCTGCACTAATTAAATCTTCAACATTCCCAGAGAAATTAGTATCTGAAAAATCACCATCACTTTCGCCTAAACCTGTAAAATCAAAACGTAGAACTCCAAAACCATTTGAACTTAAAGCACGACTTATATTTTTAACGGCTGATAGATTTTTATTACACGTAAAGCAGTGTGCAAAAATCACAAAATTATGTGGCTTTTGATTTGGAGGAAGCTCTAATCGACCCAGTAATTGTTGCCCTTCATTATTTAAAAACGTTATTTTTTTAGTACTCATGAGGTAAATGTTTGATGATTATGTCGAAAATAATCAATATTACTTTCTGTTTAAGTATTGAAATGATAATTGTCATGTTATATATGGCTTTTTCCTATTACTTTTGACTAATAATTGTTAGGTATGAATAATGTATTGGTTAAAAAATATAATGTTGCTGGTCCTAGGTATACGAGTTATCCAACGGTACCGTATTGGAACAACGACACGTTTTCGTTAGAAAATTGGAAAACTTCACTGATTAGATCATTTAATGAATCTAATGATAGTGAAGGGATAAGTATTTATATTCATTTACCATTTTGCGAGAGTTTATGTACGTTTTGTGGATGTAATAAAAGTATCACCAAAAGACATGAAGTTGAATCTCCATATATAAGTGCTGTTTTAAAAGAATGGGATTTATATTGTGATCTATTAGGCACAAAGCCTAAGATGAAAGAACTTCATCTTGGAGGAGGTACACCTACCTTTTTTAGTCCAGAGAATCTTAATTTTTTGATTAATAGCATATTAAGCAAAGGAACTCTCGCAGATGGTTATGAATTTAGTTTTGAAGGACACCCAAATAATACCACAAGAGCACATTTACAAGCACTTTACGATGTTGGTTTTAGGCGCGTTAGTTTTGGCGTACAAGATTATAATGAAACTGTACAAAAAGCAATACATCGCATACAACCCTTCGGAAATGTAAAGCGTGCTACAGAGCTTGCTCGTGAAATAGGGTATACCTCAGTAGGGCATGACATTATTTTTGGACTACCTTATCAAACATTAGAACATGTAAAGCATACCATCTTAAAAACTAAGGAATTATTACCAGACCGTTTAGCCTTTTATAGTTATGCACATGTACCTTGGATTAAAGGCAATGGGCAACGCGGATTTAATGAGGCTAATTTACCAACAGCAGAATTAAAACGGCAACAATATGAAACGGGAAAAGCCTTGTTAAGCGAGGTTGGTTATCATGAAATAGGAATGGATCATTTTGCATTGCCAACAGATTCCTTATATCAATCTATGCTCCAAGGAACTTTGCATAGAAATTTTATGGGATATACTGCTAATAAAACTCAAGTTATGATTGGTTTAGGAGTGTCTTCAATTAGCGATAGCTGGTATGGCTTTGCTCAAAATGTAAAGCAAATAGGCGATTATTATAATTTAATAAACAACAATGAAATACCAGTTTACAGAGGACATACTTTAAATAAAGAAGATCTTATAATTAGAAAACATATTCTTAATTTAATGTGTCAATTTAAAACATCTTGGAAAAAAGAGTATCTTTATTTTACACAACTCCCCGAGGTTTTAGAAAAACTTAAGGAGATGGAAGCGGATGGACTTTTAAATATTACAACTAACACAATAACTGTAACAAAAAAAGGGTATCCGTTTGTTAGAAATATTTGCATGGCTTTTGATTTGTTATTACAACGCAAACAGCCAGAAACGCAGCTATTTTCTATGACCATATAATGTAAACACTAAAATTAAGATAAGATACTGATGAAAAAAATTATTGTACCTATAGATTTTTCTGAGCATTCTGAATACGCATTATTAGCAGCTGCTAAGTTAGCTAAGAAAAACGGCGCTGAAGTTTTAGCCTTGCATATGTTAGAAATGTCGGATGTATTATTAACAAAATCAGATAGTGAACAACAACAAAAAGCAATGTTCTTTTTGAAATTGGTAGAACAAAAGTTTGAAACTTTTTTAGATAAACCGTATTTAAAAGATGTAAGGGTAAAGCCAATAATAAAACACTTTAAAGTGTTTAGTGAGCTAAATAATGTTGCCAAAGAGCACAACGCAGATTTAATTGTAATGGGTTCTCATGGAGCAAGTGGTGTTAAAGAATTTTTTGTTGGATCTAATACAGAGCGTGTTGTGAGATATGCTGATGTTCCTGTTTTGGTAATTAAAAATAAGATTTCAAACATAGATTTTGGAACTGTAGTTTTTGTAACTAATTTTGATGAATCTTGTGTAAAATCATACTTAAAAGCAGTAAAAATGTTTGATGTTTTAGGTACTAAGCTAAAACTACTTTATGTTAACTTACCTAATGAATTGTTTAGAAGCTCGGTAGAAATTGAAAATAAAATTGCAGCGTTTTTAATGAATGCAGATGGTAATTTAGATAAACTTAACGATGTTGCTTATCAAGCAGACTATACTGTAGAGCAAGGTGTTATAAATTATTCAAATAAAGTAGGTGCCGATTTAATTGCCATTTCAACTCATGGAAGAACAGGCATTTCTCATTTTTTTGCTGGAAGTATTGGCGAAGATTTAGTAAATCACTCGTCACTGCCTGTAATTACTTTTAGGATTTAGTATTATTAATAGATTCTAGTTATGGTGTAACACAATCCATTGCTGAATTTGCCATATCATGTACTGGAACAGGAGAGAGGTAAGGAATGCCTAAACCCAAACCTCTAAGAATAAAAAGCAGACCAATTAAAACTACAAACACTGGAATAATCTTTTGTATGCGTTGTCTTATGTTTCCTTTTAAAAGTTGGCTAAAGTAAATGGCAGTTGTCATTAATGGGATTGTTCCTAACCCAAAAAACAACATATATAGGCTACCTTGAAGTGTATTTCCTGTTGTAATAGCCGCAAATAAAGCCATATATACTAAACCACAAGGCAAAAACCCGTTTAGAAAACCAATAGTTAAAAATGTATCTGATGTTTTTTTCTTTAGAGCAGTTCCTAATGCACTTTTAACTCTTGAGATAAGCTTAAAAAGAGGTTTTGAGAAGTTGTATTTATTAAAAGTTTTATACGGGATTAATACAACTACAATCATTAGTAAACCTATTACAATAGAGAGCTGCTGTTGTAGTCCAAAAATGTAAAGTCCCTTACCAACTAAACCAAAAATGAACCCAATAATGCTATACGATATAAGCCGACCAAAGTGGTAAATAGCAATTTGTACTGTTTTTTTATAAGAATTTGTTCGATCTACTGGAAGCATAAAAGCGATTGGTCCACACATACCTACACAGTGAAAACTTCCTAATAAACCTAAAACAAATGCCGAAATTAACATACTAATAGATTATTGATTTTTTATAGAGATAATTTTTTCCGTTATATTGCCAATCTATTTTAATGTCCCAACGACCATCTACCAAACGTTTGTCAGGTATGAGCAAATATGTTTTAGATAATGAAATAGGTGTTTCAAAATCTAATTGTTTGTTAGATGGTCTATATAGGAACATTTTTCCAGTAATTTTTGTTATATCAAAATCTTTAGGGAATTGAATAATTATGCCTTCTTTGGTTTTGTTATAAGAGATGTTTTCGTTTAGAGTTTTTGCATTATTAAGTTTGTCAATTTCATTTTGATATTGGAGTTCTTCTTTATAATAATCCTCGGTCACCAAATCGTGTTTATACTTAGTATTTGTATTCATACTAATAATAAAATACATTATAAATGCTATAAAGCTTATAAATGCGATTACAATTCCGGTTCCCCAATTTATTTTCATAGCTCTAAATTAATTATAACTTCTAGGTCCTAAAAAGTTTACAGTTGTGGTTTCAATAAGCGCATCACCACTATACACTTCAATAAGTAATTTGTTTTTATCTCCTTTTAAATCTTTTTTATCAATCTCAATAAAGAGGGTGCCTTCAGCAAGACCTTGTTCAGGTACTTTAAAATAATCTGAGGATGAAACCAGTTTGATTTCTCCCTTATATTTTCTAAGCTTAAAACTTACGTTTTCAATAGTTTTTGTTGTTTTATTAATCAACTTATAAGTAAATACATTACTAATAATATTTTCGCCTTTGTGCTCATACAATTGCCCTGGTAGTCTTAATATTGTGGCTTCTACATCATTTCTTAATGCCAACATTCCTGCAAGTACGCCAACTAAAATAACAAGTACCGCAATGTAACCTTTCATCCTTGCAGTTATCTTAAATATTTCTTTCTTTTCTATTTCATCTTCGCTGGCATAACGAATTAACCCTTTTGGTAAATTCACTTTTTCCATGATACTATCACATTCATCAATACAAGCCGTACAGTTAACACATTCTAACTGTGTCCCGTTTCTTATATCTATACCTGTAGGACAAACATGTACACATTGGTGGCAATCAATACAATCTCCAAAACCTAAAGCTTGTCGGTCTTCATTTTTTCTAAACTTTTTTCTTCCTTTATCGCCTTCACCACGTTTATGGTCATAAGCAACTATAACAGATTTGTTATCTAATAATACACCTTGTAATCTTCCGTAAGGGCAAGCAATGATACAGACTTGCTCCCTAAACCAAGCGAAAACAAAATAGAAAACTCCTGTAAATATTATTAGTGAAACTAACGTGTTTATATGCTCGGATGGGCTATCAGTAATGTATTTAATGAGCTTATCACTTCCAATTAAATAAGCCAAAAACACATTGGCTATTAAAAACGAAATGATTAGAAAAATAAATAACTTTAATGACTTCTTTCTAATCTTTTCGACTGTCCAAGGCTGTTTTGATAAGTGTATTTGTTTTTGTCTATCGCCTTCAATCCAGTATTCAATACGCCTAAAAACCATTTCCATAAAAATAGTTTGAGGGCAAATCCAACCACAAAATATTCTACCAAAAGCTACAGTAAATAGTGTTATAAATACGACACCAATAAGCATTGAGATTACAAATAAGTAAAAATCTTGTGGCCAAAATGGAAATCCGAAAATATTAAAACGGCGTTCAAGAATATTGAACATTAAAAATTGATTTCCGTTTAATTTTACAAATGGTGCAGCAAATAAAAATAAGAGCAGTCCATAACTTACCCACTTTCTATATTTATA
>CAZQBE010000077.1:0-9229 GCA_964591595.1 uncultured Flavobacteriaceae bacterium | reverse complement strand
AGTTTTTATCGATGCTGGAGTTATTGCTTTTGAAGTTAAGGCTTCATGGGTGGATTTATTACAATTAGTATTAATAACCGTGATCGGTGCCTATTTTGGCGGTAGATCACTAGAAAAAGTAAAAAAATAAAATTATGGGAAAATATTTCACAGTAGAAGTAAAACCTACAATAGCAGCTAGTAAGCAAAACACGGCTGCGTTTGCCGCTAATGACGTTGTTTTTGATTGGACCGCGTTTGACGTGCCTAAAGGTACAAATAAACTTATAGACGCAGTAGTATTAATGCGTGGCACGGCTGGCGCTAGACAAGAAGCACAAATAGATTATTATTTTGCTAAAAGTAGAAATAATAGCGCCCCAGCATCATTAGGAACTTTAAACAGTACCGCTGATGGTGCTGGTTATTTTACAGATCTTATAGGAGCATTTACTATTGCAGATGCTGATTTTTATCATGGACAAGATTTTATGTCTGTAGGTAGTATTGGTAGAACTGGAACGGCTCATGGGGAAATGGCATTACCGTGTCTAACAGGCGAACCTGATAGCGGAACAAATGTAGGGTTTGATAAATTGTATATAGGTGGATTAGGTGTTACAACTCCAGATTTTCAAAATACAATAAATGTTAATGGAATACAAGCTACTACACAAGCGGTTTTAACTGTACAAGGCACGGCTGCTACAAGTTGTTTTGATGTAGGCGATATTATACACGACGAAGACGATAGACTTATGGGTACAATAAAAACAGTTGATTCAGCTACACAATTAACAATGGAAAGTAATTTAGCAAACGCGAGTGTTGATGAGAAAAAGTTATTCCCATTAAGTCCTATTACAATAATATTATCATTTGAAAGATAAACAAATAACAAACAATTAACTTAACTTAAATTAAATAAAATGGCAAAAACAGAAACAAAACAAGAAGAAGAAGTATTAGACTTTACTAGAGCAGAAAAAATTACCAACGAGGAATTAGTTAAACTACAATCCACGGTTAGAACTATCGATAGATTAACTGCGGACGTAGGTAGAATTGAAACTCAAAAGTATGGACTTTTAGTAGCTATGCAAAAAGTACAAGGTAACATAGACGAGATGAGACAAGAGTTTATGAAGAGCTACGGTACTGATAACATTAATATTCAAACTGGTGAAATAGCTTATTCTCCGGAAGAAGAAAAAGCAAAAGAAAATGGCGAAGTTAATAAGGAAGATTAGTATAGGTAAAGATTATAAAAACGATGCCATGCACTATGCCGTTGGTCAAGAAGTTTATGGTGGTCATACCATTTGCGATATTATAGAGGAAGACGACAAATACTCTGTTTATATTAAAAAGAAAAAAGACGTATTACCATGGAAAGACTTTAATAAAAACATGGCGGTGTCTGTAGAATATAATCTAGAATACTAATGAAAAGTGTTTACAACTTTGTTGTAACGCCAAAAGGAGGAAGATATAATAACACTAAAAAAGTTGGAGATTCAGAGTTAATATTAAATACTGATATTTATAGACACGAATTTACAAATAGAGAAGCTATTGTTTTATCAACACCTATGATTGGCGATACAGATATAAAAACTGGAGACACCGTTTTAATACATCATAATGTTTTTAGAAGATGGAATGATGTAAGAGGTGTTGAAAGAAATAGTAGAAGTTATTTTAACGAATCTACTTATCTTATTAGTCATGATCAAATTTTCTTATACAAAAGAAATAACAAATGGATAGTTCCAAAAGGTTATTGTTTTATAAAACCTTTAAAAGCTGTAGATCAATTTAACATTGAATCTGAAAAACCTTTACAGGGTATTGTTAAATATTCAGACGGTACAGTTCAAGTCGGCGATCTTATAGGTTATAGACCAAGAACTGAATCTGAGTTTATAGTAGACGGAGAAAGATTATATAGAGTTTTATCAAATTTAATTACAATCAAATATGAATATCAAGGAAACGAAGAAACGTATAATCCAAGCTGGGCACAAAGCAGTTGAAGAACTAGTTAAAGTAGCTAAAGAAGCAATTGTAGATTCAGATGACGATATATCAGCGGATAGATTAAAGAATGCTGCAGCTACTAAAAAACTAGCTATATTTGATGCGTTTGAAATACTTAATAGAATTCAAGAAGAAGAGAGTATTTTAGAAGGTAAAGAACCTGAAGAGAAAAAAGAAAGAACTTTTAAGGGATTCGCAGAAGGTAGATCGAAATGAGTTACGAACAAACATTAGTAAAAATAATCGAACCTATTAAACGTACGACTATAACTCGTATGAATAGGGGTAAAAAATGGAAATATGGATACGATAAAGAACATGATATCATTATTATCTCAAAAACTGGAAAAATCGGTGAAGTGGTTGAAATTCAAAACTTGCGAATTGGCTTGCCGTTGGAACCAAAATCAGTGCACATGCACCCCAAAAATAAATGGGAAAAAATAACATATCCAAAAGAATTAGATAGATTAAAAAATATATTTGATTGGAGAAATTATCCAGACGAGGCAAAGGATCAGTGGTTTGATTATATAGACGAAGAGTTTAAAAGAAGAGAAGAAGGGTTTTGGTTTATGAATAAAGATAAACCAACATATATAACAGGCACACATTATATGTATTTACAATGGAGCAAAATTGATGTTGGCGCTCCAGACTTTAGAGAGGCAAATAGATTGTTTTTTATCTTTTGGGAAGCTTGTAAAGCGGATAAAAGATGTTACGGTATGTGCTACTTAAAAAACAGACGTTCTGGATTTTCTTTTATGAGTTCTGCTGAAGCAGTTAATTTAGCAACAATATCAAGTGATGCTAGATATGGTATACTTTCTAAAACTGGTAGTGATGCTAAAAAAATGTTTACGGATAAAGTTGTGCCAATAAGTATAAATTATCCGTTTTTCTTTAAACCGATTCAAGATGGTATGGATCGTCCAAAAACGGAATTAGCATATAGAGTTCCTGCTAGTAAGTTTACGAGAAAGAAAATTACTTCAAACGAGAAGTTAGAAGATTTAGAAGGGCTAGACACAACGATAGATTGGAAAAATACTGGGGACAATAGTTATGATGGTGAAAAACTTAATCTATTAGTACACGATGAAAGCGGTAAATGGGAAAGACCCGATAATATATTAAACAACTGGAGAGTTACAAAAACGTGTTTACGATTAGGTAGTAGGATAGTTGGTAAATGCATGATGGGCTCAACTTCAAACGCACTAGATAAAGGTGGAGACAATTTTAAAAAATTATACAATGCATCCGATGTCACACAAAGAAATAGAAACGGTCAGACAAAGTCTGGTTTATACTCTTTGTTTATCCCAATGGAATGGAACTATGAAGGATTTATTGACGAATACGGACATCCTGTATTTAATAACCCTGACGCAAATGTACTCGGGCCAGACGGCGAATTAATAGATTATGGAATCATAGAACATTGGCAAAACGAAGCTGATGGATTAAAAAACGATCATGATGCTTTAAATGAGTTTTATCGCCAATTTCCTAGAACTACAGAGCACGCTTTTAGAGATGAAGCTTTAAACAGTATTTTTAATCTAGTTAAACTGTACGAGCAAATAGATTATAACGAGGAAATGTCTAGGACACTAGGAGTCACAACGGGTAATTTCCAATGGGTAAATGGTATAAAAGATTCACAAGTTATTTATTATCCAGATCCAAAAGGTAGATTTAAAATAAGTTGGGTTCCACCACAAAACATACAAAACAATATCGTTGTAAAGAATGGTATTAGATATCCTGGTAACGAACACATGGGCGCTTTTGGTTGTGATAGTTACGATATTAGTGGAACTGTTGATGGTAGAGGTTCTAAAGGCGCTTTACACGGTTTAACTAAGTTTAGCATGGAAGACGCACCACCTAGTCAATTTTTCTTAGAATACGTAGCTAGACCACAGACCGCAGATATATTCTTTGAAGACGTTTTAATGGCACTGGTTTTTTATGGAATGCCAATACTAGCAGAGAACAATAAACCTAGATTATTATACTATTTAAGAAGAAGAGGATATAGAGGGTTTAGTATGAATAGACCAGATAAATTGTGGAATAAATTATCTGTGGCAGAAAAAGAAATAGGTGGTATACCTAATACAAGTGAAGATATAAAACAAGCTCACGCAGCAGCGATTGAAATGTACATACAAAGTAACGTTGGTATGATAGACGATGGAAAGTTTGGCGCTATGTATTTTAATCGTACTTTAAATGATTGGGCTAAATTTGATATAACAAAAAGAACTAAATTTGACGCTACTATAAGTTCTGGTTTAGCGATAATGGCTTGTAATAGACATTTATATAGACCTAACGCTAAGATTGAAAAACCAAAATTAGATATTAATATTTCTAGATATGAGAATAAAGGAAGTATGTCAAAAATAATTAAAAAGTAAATATGGCAAGATATTTTAACGCAAATCATTTTCCTAGCCAAGTTGTAAGCGATGTAGAAAAGCATAGTTATGAATATGGTTTAAAAGTAGCTAAAGCTATAGAGCACGAGTGGTTTAATGAAGAAAGGAATTCAAATAGATTTAAAAAAAATATTAGTAACTTTCATAACTTACGATTGTATGCTAGAGGCGAACAATCAATACAAAAATATAAAGATGAATTATCGATAAATGGCGATTTGTCTTATCTTAATTTAGATTGGAAACCAGTTCCAATTATACCTAAATTTGTAGATATACTGGTAAATGGTATGTCGCAAAGAATGTACGATTTAAAAGCGTATTCCCAAGATCCTTATGGTGTCAGTAAAAGAACTGACTATATGCAATCCATATTAAACGACATGCGTAGTAAAGAATTAAACGATTACGCTCAACAAGCTTTAGGTGTTAATCTTTACACCAGCGATCCGGATCAACTACCAGAAACAGAAGAAGAGTTAAAACTACACATGCAGTTAACTTACAAGCAAGGCGTGGAGTTGGCTGAAGAACAAGCTTTAAATGTTTTATTTGACGGTAATAATTACGAGTTAATTAAAAAACGTTTTTATTATGATTTAGCTACTATTGGTATAGGTGCTGTTAAAACAAATTTTACAACATCCGAAGGTATTACTATTGATTATGTTGATCCAGCTAACTTAGTTTACTCTCATACAGATTCTCCTTATTTTGATGATATATATTACGTTGGTGAAGTAAAAACTATACCTGTAAACGAATTAGCAAAGCAATTTCCTCATTTAACCCAAGAAGATTTAGAAGATATAATGAAAAACAAAGGTCTTAGAAGATCTAATGTTGCTAGCAATTATAATCACGAAAAAGAAGACAATAACACAGTGCAAATATTATACTTCAACTATAAGACATATATGAATGAAGTATATAAAGTAAAAGAAACTGGTACTGGTGGTACTAAAGCTATTGAGAAAGATGATTCTTTTAATCCACCAGATACTTTAGAAGGAGATTATCAAAGAATATCAAGATCTATAGAGTGCTTATATGAAGGTGCTTTAGTTTTAGGAACTGATAGATTGTTAAAATGGGAAATGGCTAAGAACATGATGCGACCAAAAAGTGATTATACCAAAGTAAAAATGAATTACTCTATGGTGGCGCCTAGAATGTATGAGGGTAGAATAGAATCATTAGTTGGTAGAATTACCGGTTTTGCTGATATGATTCAATTAACGCATTTGAAACTACAACAAGTATTATCAAGAATGGTACCAGATGGTGTTTATTTAGATGCTGATGGACTCGCTGAGATTGATTTGGGTAATGGAACTAATTACAACCCACAAGAAGCCTTAAATATGTTCTTCCAAACAGGTAGTATTATTGGTAGGTCGTTAACTCAAGAAGGAGATATGAATCCAGGTAAAGTACCTATCCAAGAAATATCTGGAGGACAAGGTGCTGGTAATAAAATGCAAGCTCTTATAGGTAACTATAATTACTATCTACAGATGATAAGAGATGTGACTGGATTAAACGAAGCCAGAGATGGTAGTATGCCAGATAAGTATTCTTTAGTTGGCGTTCAAAAATTAGCTGCGGCAAATTCAAACACAGCAACAAGACATGTACTACAAGCGGGATTGTTTTTAACAACATCTATAGCAGAATGTCTTTCTCTTAGAATATCAGACGTACTAGAATATTCACCAACAAGAGACGCTTTTGTAAGAGGTATAGGTGTACATAACGTTGCTACGTTACAGGAAATATCTGATTTACACCTATATGATTTTGGTATATTTTTAGAATTAATGCCAGACGAAGAAGAGAAAGCAATACTTGAAAACAATATACAGATGGCGTTGCAGCAGCAAGGTATAGACTTAGAAGATGCTATTGATGTTAGAGAAATTAGAAGTGTTAGATTAGCTAATCAAGTGTTAAAAATTAGAAGAAAGAAAAAAATTGAAAGAGATCAGCGAATGCAACAAGAGAATATACAAGCTCAAGCACAAGCTAACGCTCAGCAACAACAAGCCGCGGCTCAATCAGAAGTTCAAAAACAACAAGCTTTAACGCAAAGTCAAATACAATTAGAACAAGCTAAAGCCCAAATGAAAGCACAAGAGATGTTGCAAGAAACTTCTCTTAAAAAAGAACTAATGCAATTAGAGTTTCAATACAATATGCAGCTTAAACAAACTGAAGTAGGTACGGTTCAAAATAGAGATAAAATAAAAGAAGACCGTAAAGATGAAAGAACAAAGATTCAAGCAACTCAACAAAGCGAGTTAATAGAGCAAAGAAACATGAGTTCTCCACCTAAAAACTTTGAATCTTCAGGTAATGATCTATTAGGTGGTGGTATGGGATTGCCTGGATTAGGACAATAAAAAATTATTAACTATTATTATATTATATTATGGCAGAAAACAAAAAAGAAGGACCAGTCGTGGATAACGAGGTTGGTTCGTTAAAAGTAAAAGAAAAAAAGGAACAACAACCTGCTGGTAACGAGACAAAAGGAAATGTTACTAAGGTTAAACAAAAAATGACAATGAAACCTATTATAGAAGAAGAAACTATAATTAAGGTAGATTTAGACAAACCACTAAAAACAGAAGAAGATGCCGTTCAAGAGCAAAGCACAGATGAGATTCCTGTACAAGACGAATCCACAGTTAGCGAAAAAGTGGTCGAAGAAATCATCGAAAAAACAGATGAAGAATCTTCCGGAGAAGACGACTCCATTCAAAATGAAACAACATCCACTGCTGAGGAGGTAGCTGAAGAGGCTAGCAAAGCAATAGAAGAATCGCTTGAAACTGGAAAACCTTTACCCGAAGGTGTTCAGAAACTTGTTGATTTTATGGAAGAAACGGGTGGAGATTTAAACGATTACGTTAAACTAAATCAAGATTATAGTGAGTTAGATAACTTAAGTTTATTAGAAGAATATTATGTCCAAACAAAACCTCATTTAAGTAAAGAAGAAATTAATTTTCTAATGGAAGATCAATTTTCTTACAACGAAGATGTTGATGATGAAAAGGATATAAAAAGAAAAAAATTAGCGTTAAAAGAGCAAGTTGCCAGCGCTAAAACTCAATTGGAAGAGACCAAATCCAAATACTATGAAGATATTAAAGCTGGAAGCAAGCTCACTGAAGAGCAGCAAAAAGCAGTTGATTTCTTTAATAGATACAAAAAGGAAGAAGAAGAGAACGTAAAAGGATCAGAGGAACGTGTAAATACATTTCAACAAAAAACAAAAAATGTTTTTAACGACAAGTTCAAAGGTTTTGAATTCAATGTTGGAGAAAAGAAATTTAGGTATAACGTTCAAGATGTAGAGAAAACAAGAGATAGTCAAAGCGACATAAATAATTTTATCGGAAAGTTTCTTGATAAAAATAACACTATGAGCGACGCTAAAGGTTATCATAAATCTCTATTCACAGCTATGAATCCTGATGCAATTGCAAAACATTTTTACGAACAAGGACAAGCTGATGCTTTAAAACAAAGTGTTGAGAAAGGGAAAAATATAAATATGGATCCTAGACAAGAACATGGAGTTGTTGAAGCAGGCGGAATTAAAGTAAGGGTATTAGGCGATGATTCTTCTGATTTCAAATTTAGAATTAAAAACAAAAAATAACAATTTAAAAATTATTAATTATGGCAATTACTGCAGGAAGTAATTTGAATAGTGTTCCAGCTTCAGCGAAGCAAACATTATCTACAAATTATTTAGATCTTGCGTCTACAGCTGGACAAGGCTGGGCGCAACAATATTTACCAGATCTAATGGAGCAAGAAGCTGAAGTTTTCGGACCGAGAACTATTTCAGGTTTCTTAGCACAAGTTGGAGCTGAAGAGTCTATGATGGCTGATCAAGTTGTTTGGTCTGAGCAATCAAGATTACATTTATCATACACGGGTACGATAGATTTAGATGGTGATACAAACGGTACGTTTTCTGTTGTCGCTGATATCGATGGTGATACAACTGTAGGTTCTACAACAAGTAGAACTCACGGTATTAGAGTTAACGATATGGTACTTTTAGCAACTGCTGGAAAAGTTTCAAAATGTTTAGTAGTAGAAACTCCAGATTCAAACGTTGTTTCGCTTGAGTCTTATGGTGAAGCTGTTTTAACAACTCACTCTGAAGTTGCTAGTGCTGCTACTTTATTAGTTATAGGTTCTGAGTTTGGTAAAGGAGCTTCTTACGCTGACGAAACTGGTACTTATAAAACTGATTCAAGAGGTGCTAACGAACCTACTTTCAAGTCGTTCCACAACAAACCAATTATAATGAAAGATTACTACGAAGTATCAGGTTCTGATGTTTCTAGAATTGGTTGGGTTGAAGTAGCTTCTGAAGCAGGTGGTTCTGGTTACATGTGGTATCTAAAAGCTGAAGCTGACACAAGAGCGCGTTTTGCTGATCATTTAGAGATGACATTATTAGAGGCTGAGAAAACTGCTGATGCATCTATTATTGGTTTTGGTGCTAACAGTCAAGTTAGAGGTGCTGCTGATGCTGGTTTAAACGGTGCTGGTACTGAAGGTTTATTTGCAGCTATCGAAGATAGAGGTAACGTAACTTCTGGTGTTACTGGTGTTAACGCTGCTACTGATTTAGCTGAATTTGATGCTATCTTAGCTGAGTTTGACAATCAAGGTGCTATTGAAGAAAACATGATGTTTGTAAACAGAGCTACTAGTTTAGCAATGGATGA
>CAZQBE010000076.1:0-9386 GCA_964591595.1 uncultured Flavobacteriaceae bacterium | reverse complement strand
CTACATCGACTTCATTTGAAAATAATACTGTATTGCTTAGCATAGGCTTAAGAACCGATTTATTTAATTCGTATTTTGATTTTTAACAAAGTTATTTTTTCAAACTTTTATAAAAAGTACTTCTTATTTTTTCAGAAGAAATAAATCCTGAACCATAATTTAAAACGTCATAAGCCTCAGTAATTGTAGTATTTGCAACGACGTCATCTTCGGTTTTTCCTTTATCAATCTCAGCTTGTACTTTAGTTTTAAGTGTTTCTAACATTTTTAAAAATGTTTGGTATTCAGCCTTATTAGATAAACCACCATGACCAGGAATAATTTTGGTATTATCATCTACAAGCATTAATCCCTTTTTAGCAGCTTCAATATAGCCCTTAACACTTCCTCCAGAATTTAAATCTATATAAGGATAGCGACCATTAAAGTAAGTGTCGCCAGTATGCAACACATTGCCATTAGTGAAATAAAGTAGAGCGTCTCCATCAGTATGCGCATTATCCACATGAAATACAGCAATCTCATCGCCATTTATGTATAAATTCATTTTATCATTAAATGTAATAATTGGTAATGCTTCTTTAGGATTCATACTACCATCCCTTTTAGGGGTTTCTACCAAACGTTTTCTAACATTATCATGAGCAATAATCTTAGCACCTTCTTTAGCCATATTAACATTGCCACCAGTATGATCTCCATGATAATGCGTATTCGCAAGAAAGACAATTGGTTTATCACTTAATTTTTTGATAGCTTCCAGAATTTTTGGAGTTAATGGCGCAAATTGGTCATCAATGACAAAGACACCATCATTACCAACTGAAACACCAATATTACCACCTTGACCAACGAGCATATAGACATTATCTGAAAGTTGCGTGGTTTTTATAGTAATTTCTTTGGTATTTTGAGCGTAAAGAATAGTGCTAAAAACAAATATAAAAAGGGATAAAGGTTTTTGAAAAGCTGTCATGAGTATGGTTGTTTATTAAAAAGTCCTCTAAAGATACTAAAACTTACGTTGCTCTTGTTAAATAGTGAATTACTTTTATTTTGCATTGTAATAAACAATTTTAAAAGTATCTTTGCAATCGCAAAACAACAGCACTAATTTAGCCAATGTCAAGGGTTTCAAATTCTTCTTTTCCAAAGACTTCAATAATTTCTGATTTTAAAGAGATTACAAAAATGCGACTCTCATTAAGTGTAGTGTTTTCATCGCTTGCAGGATATTTATTAGGAGCAGAAACAGTTAATGGATACATCTTACTTTTACTGGCTTTTGGTGGTTATTTTATGGTTGGAGCATCTAATGCATTTAATCAAATTATCGAGAAGGATTTAGATGCATTAATGGAGCGTACAAAGAACAGACCAATTCCAGCAGGACGTATGTCTGTTAATTCGGCATTTATTTTAGCTTCTATATTTACAATTTTAGGGATTACTATTTTATATATAATTAATCCACAAACAGCAATGTTTGGAGCCATTTCTATTTTTCTATACACAAGTGTATATACGCCTTTAAAAACAAAAACACCTTTATCTGTTTTTGTAGGAGCCATTCCAGGAGCAATACCATTTATGTTAGGTTGGGTTGCCGCTACAAACAATTTTGGCATTGAACCGGGAACATTATTTATGATTCAATTTTTTTGGCAGTTCCCTCATTTTTGGGCAATTGGTTGGTTTTTGCACGAGGACTACCAAAAAGCAGGATTTAATATGTTGCCAACTGGGAAAAGAGATAAAGGGACAGTTGTACAAACTATTTTATATTCAATTTGGACTATTATTGTATCTATTATCCCAGTATTTGGGTTTACTGGAAGTCTTCACTTAACAATTGTAGGAGCTATAATTGTATTTTTATTAGGATTAGTGATGCTCTATTATGCAGTACAGTTATATAAAAAAATGACTGCAGTAGCTGCCAGACAATTAATGTTAGCAAGTGTATTATATATTACACTAGTACAAATAGTATATGTTTTAGATAAATTTATTAGATAATTATGGATTTAACACAAGGAACAATAGAAGAGAAAAGTAATAGAGCAAAAAAAATGATGCTGTGGTTTGGTATTATATCATTAATAATGTCGTTTGCTGGATTAACAAGTGCATTTGTAGTAAGTAGTACTAGGGAAGACTGGTTAACGAGTTTTGAGCTACCAAACGCTTTCACTATTAGTTTGGTACTTATAATTTTAAGTAGTGTTATGCTTATTATTTCTAAGAGAACATTAAAATCTGGCGCCAGAAATGCATCTTTATCATTTTTAGTACTGACATTTTTGTTAGGATTAGCGTTTATATTTTTCCAGTTAGAAGGATTTCAAGAACTAATAAATTTAGGATATAATTTTACTGGACCTACTAGTAATATTACGATGTCGTATATTTATATTATTGCTACAGTTCATATTTTACATGTTATTGTTGGTCTAATTTGCTTGCTAGTAGTTGTTTACAATCATTTTAAACAAAAGTATAATGCACAGAAAATGCTTGGTTTTGAACTGGCCGCAACCTTCTGGCACTTTGTAGATTTCTTATGGTTATACTTATTTTTATTTTTATATTTCATGAGATAGTATATAATTTAATTTAAGTGGTCTCATGTAACATTGGTTTTGATGTTGTTTAGACTGATTAAAATTTATTATTTGATGTTTCTTTAGATAAATAATTTGATTATTTTTGTTCAATTTTAAAAACGAAATTCATTTATGGATAATACAGTTGTAAGTACTGGAACAGAAGGAAAAACTTGGGGAGGAGGGAACCAACCTCTAAATTCAAGTTACGGAAAAATGATGATGTGGTTTTTCATTGTTTCAGATGCATTAACTTTCTCAGGGTTTTTAGCAGCCTATGGGTTTTCTAGATTCAAGTTTATTGATTCTTGGCCAATAGCAGATGAAGTTTTTACTCACATTCCTTTTTATCATGAACCAGCACCTATGATTTATGTGGCATTTATGACTTTTGTCTTAATAATGTCTTCTGTAACAATGGTATTGGCTGTTGATGCAGGACACGAATTAAAAAAAGCTAAGGTGACATTTTACATGCTTCTTACTATTGTTGGAGGTGCTATATTTGTAGGATCTCAAGCTTGGGAATGGGCAACATTTATCCGAGGAGATTATGGAGCTGTACAAACCACTGGAGGAAATATTTTGCAATTTGTTAATGCTGAAGATGGCCACAGAATTGCGTTACGTGATTTTGTAGTTACTGAAGATGACGGTAGAGTAGCTCATGAAAGTAAAAATGGACTATGGTTTAAAAGTGAAGGAACTCAACCAACATACACAGTTGAAGAGGTAATACATGGCATGGAAGCAAATTCTAATGTCCTTATAAGAACTCAAATAATAAATGAGGAAGGAGAAAAAACATTACTATCTAGAGCGGAATCGTTAAGGCTTCTAAAAGATAATGGGGAGGTTGTAGTTGAAGGCGCAAATTTGCATGTAAATGAATATGGAACACCATTGTTTGCAAACTTTTTCTTCTTTATAACAGGGTTTCATGGATTCCACGTGTTTTCAGGAGTAATGATTAATATTATCATTTTCTTTAATGTAATATTAGGAACATACGAACGTAGAAAGAGTTACGAAATGGTAGAAAAAGTTGGACTTTATTGGCACTTTGTAGATTTAGTTTGGGTATTTGTATTTACATTCTTCTACTTAGTTTAATTATAAAATAATTCAATTTAAAATGTCAGATCACGCACATAAATTAGAAATATTAAGAGGTTTAGTTAAATTTAAATCTAACACCCAAAAAATTTGGGGTGTTTTAGTGTTATTAACTATTGTAACAAGTGTAGAAGTCGCTCTTGGGATTTCTAAACCAGATGCTTTAATGGTAAGTTTTTTAAGTATGAAAATTCTTAACTGGATTTTCATTATTTTAACTCTAGTAAAGGCCTACTATATCACTTGGGATTTTATGCATATGAGAGACGAAACTAAAACCTTACGTCGTTTAGTTGTATGGACAGCAATATTTTTAATTTGCTATTTATTGTTTATTCTTTTACAAGAAGGAGGTTACGTTTTTGATGTGTATGAAAATGGATACATTAAAAATGATTTTTAAAATAATTGAATAAAAATAACAACATCGTCTAGATGTTAAAATATAAAAGAAGGCGGTTTTTTTAACCGTCTTTTTTAATTTTGTACTATGAATTTTAAAAGCATTAGAAAAACATTAATACTCGTCATTTTATTTTTTCTCCCAGTAATATTTTTATTGTTTTTATATCCCTCAAAGCATAATTATAACACATTAGATATTGTTAAAGGGGATATTCTTGAAACATCAGCCTTTGCAACTGAAGATAGAGAAACTATTAGTCTGGAAAACAACCTTACTGTTCTTGGTTTTTTTGGAAGCAATCCAATGGATAAAGCAACAGCTGCCTTAAATTTAAAAGAACTGATTTACGATAAATTTAAAGGATTTAAACGTTTTCAAATTTTAATACTAATTCCAAATGGGAACGAATCTCAAGTAAAATTACTAAAACAAGAATTATTGAAATATGACGCGTTAAAATACTGGCACTTTGTATATGGAGACCAGCAAGACATAGTTAGGATATTTAATTCTCTTAAGGCACGAGAAGATTTAGATAAAAACTTTGGAACGAATCAAGTGTTTATTATTGATAAAGAACGAAATCAAAGAGGACGGATTGACGATAGAACCGAAAGAGAGATAGAAAAAGAAGAGGAAGTTTACGCATTAAGCGCTTATAATTGCATTGAAGTATCAGAAATAAAGAATAAAATGAGCGAAGATATGCGTATTTTATTTACAGAGTACAGACAAAAACGAAAAGGAACTTTCGACTCTTCAACACGAAGAGCTGAAGATTTAAAATCAAAAGATGAGCAAAACTAATTATTCTTATATCGGAATTTCACTAATAATATTAGTGTTTGGAATTATATTTATTCCTAGAATTGTAGATCGTATAAAAAACAATGATATCACACGAGATGAAAGCCGAAGTGATAGTCCAAGTAAAAAAGAGAAATTGGTTTCCGATTTGGCATTCCTTGAAATTAATGGAGTTGCTAAAAAAGTCCCTGCGTTTAGTTTTATAGATCAAGACGGAAAAACTATCACCAATAAAGATTATGAAGGCAAAGTGTATGTGGTAGAATTCTTTTTTACAACATGCCCAACAATTTGTCCAAGAATGAGTAAAAACTTGGTGCAAATTCAAAATAGCTTTGATGGGTTTAAAGATTTTGGAGTAGCATCATTTACTATAAATCCTGAACACGATACACCTAAAGTATTAAAAAATTACGCCACACAATACGGCATTACCAATCCTAATTGGCATTTGTTAACAGGAAATGTAGATGTAATTTATCAATTGGCAAATCAAGGATTTAATTTATATACAGCTAAGGATACTGAAGCAGAAGGAGGTTTTGAACATTCAGGAAATTTTGCTTTAATAGATAAAAAAGGATTTATAAGATCGAGAATTGTAAATGGAAATCCAATTATTTATTATAACGGAATGATTTCAGAATCTGAAAAGATAGATGAAGATGGTCAAGAACAGCAAATAAGTATGTTAAAAGAAGATATTAAAAAGTTGCTAAATGAATAAGATTGTCATGCTGAGCGCAGTCGAAGCATCTTAAAAATGTACGAAATGACAAATATAACCGAAGAGAAAAAGTATAATAAATGGATAGTGATTTTGTCTATAACTATACCATTGGTTGTTGCTGTTTTGTTTGGAGTACGTATTCCTAATGTTGAACCACTATCTTTTTTACCACCAATATATGCTTCAATAAATGGATTAACAGCCCTAATATTAGTAGTAGCACTTTGGGCAATAAAAAACAGAAAACAAGTATTACATGAGCGTTTAATGAAAACAGCTATTTTATTTTCAATAGCATTTTTAGTAATGTATGTCGCTTATCATATGACAAGCGATCCTACTGAGTTTAAAGGAGAAGGAATGGTAAAGTATGTTTATTATACAGTTTTAATAACTCACATAGTACTCTCAATAGCTGTGATTCCATTTGTTTTGATTACTTATGTTAGAGCAATTACCAACAATTTTGTAAAACATAAAAAAATAGCAAGAATCACATTTCCATTATGGCTTTACGTTGCCATTTCTGGAGTTGTGGTTTATATTATGATTTCACCTTATTATATTTAAACTGTCATTCTTAACAAAGTGAAGAATCTTACTATCCTTTTAGAAATGAAAAAAACTACTCTCATAATAATCTTATTACTGTTAGTTTCTGTTCCAGTTGAAGCACAATGTGCCATGTGTCGTGCTGTTTTAGAGAGCGAAGAAGGCCAAAGCACAGCTAGAGGTATTAATAACGGAATTGTGTATTTAATGGCAATCCCTTACATACTTATTGGAGGCTTAGGTTACTTTATTTATAGGAAGTTAAAGAACAATTAGTATTTTTTTAACATTATATTAAAGTATATCCTGTAACAAAATATTCTTTTTGAAGTCTAATTATAAACTATCTAAAAGAGCAACGCTTAAGAAACTTTATAAAAGACACTAACTATGCTGAAAATAAGCAATCTACACAAATCCTATACCATAGGAGATTCTAGTTTACACGTGCTTAAAGGAATAAATCTGAATATTGAAGATGGAGAAATGGTAGCAATCATGGGATCATCTGGTTCAGGAAAGTCAACATTACTGAATATTATTGGAATGTTAGATGAAGCTGATTCCGGCGATTATATATTAGATGGTTTACCAATTAAAAACCTTACCGAAAAGAAGGCAGCAGTTTACAGAAATAAATTTTTAGGATTTGTTTTTCAATCATTTAATCTTATTAATTATAAAAATGCATTAGAAAATGTTGCATTGCCTTTGTATTACCAAGGCATGAAGCGTAAAGAACGCCAAGAAAAAGCAATGTTTCATCTAGAAAAAGTGGGCTTAACAAATTGGGCGCATCATTTACCAAAAGAACTTTCTGGAGGACAAAACCAACGTGTTGCTATAGCAAGAGCTTTAGCAGCAAACCCAAAATTGTTATTAGCCGATGAACCAACTGGAGCATTAGATACAACAATTTCATATGAGATTATGGAGTTTTTGCAACAATTAAATGATGAAGGCAAAACGCTTTTAATCGTAACACACGAGGAAGACATCGCTAATATGTGTAAACGTATTGTTAGATTACGAGATGGTGTTATTATGGAAGATAAATTTGTTAAACAGGTAAAAGCTGCACAACATGTTTGATATAGATCTTTGGCGAGAAATATTTCAGAGTATAAATAAAAATAGAACCAGAAGTTTGCTTTCTGGGTTTACTGTTGCATTTGCCATTTTATTATTTGCTATTCTTTTTGGTATTACAAATGGATTACTCAATACGTTTGCCGAAGCTTTTAAAGACGATGCTATAAATAATATAGTAATTTATCCTGGTAAAACCACAAAAGCATATAAAGGTCTTCAGGCTGGGAGACAAATCCAATTTAAGAATAAAGACCACGATTATATTTTAGATGAGTTTGGTGATAAGGTAGAGTATCTGACTTCAAGAGTCATGAAAAATGTTAATGCTTCTTTTAGAAACGAACAAAACAGTTATACGATTAGAGCCATACATCCAGACAATTTTTTTATAGAACAAAACAAAGTAAAGGAAGGTAGATATATTAATCAACGCGATATTAATAATAAAACTAAAGTAGTTATTATTGGAAGGTTGGTTGAAGAAGATTTGTTCACAAAAACAAAAGCAGTTGGTAAATATTTAAACTTAAGTGGTATTCAATATAAAGTAGTTGGTGTATATACTGATGAAGGAGGAGATGAAGAAGAGCGTATGTTATACATTCCAATTTCTACAGCACAACTATTATATGGTAATAATGATTATGTAGATATGATGTATCTCACCTATAACCCTGAAATGGATTATGATAAAGCACTAGCCTTTGGGGTTTTAATGGAGAAGAAGCTAAAGAAACGTTTTTCAATAGCTGTTACAGATCAAAGAGGAGTTCGAATTCAAAATAACGCCCAAGGAGCTAAAGCTGTTAATCAAATGTCTTTTGGTTTAGGTATTATTATTTTAGTAATAGGCTTTGGGACTTTAATTGCAGGCATTGTTGGTATTAGTAATATCATGATTTTTATTGTAAAAGAACGCACCAAAGAAATTGGAATTCGTAAGGCACTTGGTGCGCAACCAAGACAGATTATATCTATTATTTTAATTGAATCAATTATTATTACTGCCATTTCTGGATATGTTGGTTTATTAGTTGGTGTTGGCGTTCTAGAATGGGCAACACCTGTGTTAAAAGATTATTTTATTAAAGATCCTGGAGTAAGTAATACTATTGTAATTGGAGCAACAATAACATTAATATTAGCTGGGACAATAGCTGGATATTTACCTGCAAAAAGAGCATCAAGAATTAAACCCATTGTAGCACTAAGAAATGATTAAGGATGTTTAAATTTTTATTCGATAGAGATACATGGCAAGAACTATACGACAGTATTAGTAAGAACAAATTAAGATCTACATTAACTATGGTTGGTGTATGGTGGGGAATTTTATTATTAATTGGTCTTTTAGGTTCTGCAAGAGGGATAGAAAATTCATTCAATCGTTTATTTGGAGACTTTGCTACCAATAGTGTGTTTATTATCCCAAGTGTTACAAGTAAACCATTTAAAGGGTTTCAAGAAGGGAAACGCGTCCAATTAACATTAACAGATGTAAAAAAAGTAGAAAAAAATATTGATGGGATTGAATTTGTAGTCCCTAGAAATAGAACGCAGGCACTTGTTATTAGAAACTTTCTTTCTGGTACTTTTAATGTTGCTGGAGATTATCCTATTCTAGATAAAGTGCAAAAAAAGAAATTAATACATGGGCGATTTATCAATCAAAATGACATTGAAGACAATAAAAAGGTAGCTGTAATTTCTGAAGATATTTATAAACAATTATTTGAAAAGGATGAATCTGCTATAGGAGAGTATATCCAGATAAATAGTATCAACTATACAGTAATTGGTGTTTTTGATGTTGGCAATATTAATTTTGGAGGTGACCAAATACATATACCATTTACTACATTTCAACAAGTTTATAATCGTGGTGAAAAAATAGGGTTTCTCATGATTACTGGCAAACCAGAAGCTGATATTATTCAAATAGAAAAAGATGCTAAACTTTTACTTAAAAATTTAAATAAAATTCATCCAAAAGATAAGCAAGCATTCCGAAGCTTTAATTTGGGAGAGCGCTTTGCAAAAATGACTGGCTTTTTAACAGGTATGCAATTTTTAACAT
>CAZQBE010000075.1:0-9521 GCA_964591595.1 uncultured Flavobacteriaceae bacterium | reverse complement strand
CAGTACATGTAGCCCGAGCAATAAACACTACAACTATACCTCAACAAATAAGTCATGACACAAATATCCTATTTACCTTTATAATGCAAGGTGAAATGGAATTGGTAGCCGAAGGACATGAACCACAACGTTTACAGAAAGGCGACGCGTATGTTGTACCACCACATTTAAAACATCAACTTTCTAAGATTTCAGAAGATTTAGAATTACTAGAAGTGGCTTTACCTGGAAATTTTGAAACTACTTCGTACTAATACTTAACATTTAACTTTTTTATATTACGCACCAAATCTTCCAAACCATTTATTTTTAACTCATAAACCGTTGCTAACATCTGTCCTATTTGACCTTTTGGGAAACCTTTGTTTCGATACCAAACTACATAATACTCTGGTAGGTCTATCATAAACCTCCCTTTATATTTGCCATAAGGCATTTTGGTTTGAGCGAGTTTTATTAAGAATTGCTTGCTTTTTGAATCTTCCAAAATTATGAGCTATAATAAGCGAGTTTATTAAGTTGTAGTATTACTTTTGTTTGCCATTCTTTCTGAATCTGTATATCTTGAGAATTACTGGTTTCGGTATCATAACGGTGTTGCATATTTTTTAATTCTTCTTGTATTCCTTTATGAATCGCTTCCATTTCATTACTTATATCCATAGTGAAATTTGTACTTTCAATACGATACCTAAACTTGCGTGCAAACAACTCAGTAATATCAAAATGTAAGCGTTCGTGGTTTAAAACATTAGGTGTTGCTCTCTCTTTTATATACCATGATTGTTCTTGATAAAAATGTGCTTTTACGATGTAGTTATAATTTAATAGTCTGGCATTAGATGTTTTTATAGAAAAACTAAATGTAATGCCTGATGCGGTTACTGCTACAGTAGTTGTGCCTTGTGTTGGCACGCCTTTAAAATCGCTCCACTCCAATCTATAGTCATGGTTCCAACTTAATGTTGAACTATCATTAGAGATAAAAAAAATTAAAAAAGTAGCTATTAAAAACTTGTACATGAAATTTTGTTAATATAGAATTGAAAACGATACGTTATTCAGCAATATTGTATAGCAATTTTAAAACCTGAGCCACAATCACATTCGTCACTGTGAGTTTTATTCTTTAGAATAAAATGTGGCAGTCTTTCCTTTACCTTGAGATTGCCACAACCTTTTACAAAGGTTTCGCAATGACAAAAAATCATTGTTTGACCTCAACAATTTTGAGGTCGTCATATTTTACAATATAAACGGCTTCGTTATAATACCCACCAAACATTTTTTTAGAATAGC
This sequence comes from uncultured Flavobacteriaceae bacterium, assembly GCA_964591595.1. Classification (GTDB taxonomy): domain Bacteria; phylum Bacteroidota; class Bacteroidia; order Flavobacteriales; family Flavobacteriaceae; genus JAADHG01. The sequence continues at coordinate 8,222 of CAZQBE010000075.1, read as the reverse complement.
GAAATTTGTTTTCTACATATTCGGTTTCAATATCATTGGTGGAAGCATCGTACAAGTTATCTGCAGTAGCCAAACGTAACAGTACATCCATAGTGAGATCGAAACCTCTGATAGCATACCTATTTGGAGTAGTATTCCATTGCTTTTTATAACGTGTTACAAAACTATTTAGCTGTTCATTATCAAATGGTTTATTAGGCGATGGATAATGAAACTTTAAATTGGACAATGCATAATTATTAGATACATTTTCACCATCAAAAGCCTTACTCTTATTGGTAGTCATTAAAATAATTTCGCGTTCAATTTCCAACTCTTCATCAATACCATTAAAACCATTAAGCATACTTGCTACATTTGACACAAAACCTTCATCTTTAGTTTCCAGAAATACTATTGTGCGACCATCTAACAATTCTTCTTCAATATCTTCTCTTAAAATATAATAGGCATCCTTTCCAGTATCTTCATCTGTCCTGGAAAAAATCTGTTTAGCCAGACTAAATTCATACTTTAATGTGTTACTTATGTATCTATGTTTCTCATCAGAAATAATGATGATACGACTAGGTAATTCATCCTCTTTTACATATGCCACAATCTTTTTTAGCATTAATTCATTTGATGGAATGGTTTGAAATACATTACCATATAAATCGCTTGGGATAGATACAGGAGATACCATTGGCACATTATCATTTCGTAGCATAGCTGCTGCTCTATCAAACCCATCTGACATAAAAGGGCCAATAACCGCATCATAGTTTGAAAAATCATTATCTCTAATAATATGAGATACTTCCGTTATTCTTGCTTTGGTATCGAACACATCTAACTTTGTAGAAATTCCCAACTGTTTTGCAGAGTCTAATGCCATTAAAACACCTGTATGAAAGTCTAAAGAAATGTTTAAAAGTCCTTCTTGTCGTAACATATCTTTAACTTCCTGAATAGAATCCATATCCACTCTGTTAAGTCTAAAAGGTAACATAACAGCAATATTTTTAGTGCTAAAATTGACTAATTTATCCATTAAAACAGAACGTTGTATATCGTCGCCGCCACTGCTATTTGTAACATCTTTTGGTACCTTAATAATCATACCAGCTTTTAGACCGCTTTCAATTAATTCTGGATTTAAATCTTCTATTTCGGTTTGAGATAATCCTAATTTTCGTTCAAGAGCTAAAAACCCTTCTCTAGGGACAACAGTGTAATAGCCAAATTCATCATCTATAATTTTCTCTTCATTATTAGCAATATTTGGCACATTAATAATGTCGCCAATTTGCAGTGTGTCTTTTATTGTAGGGTTTAATTTTTCGAGCTCGTCAACAGTAATTCCAAATTTATATGCTACACACCATTTCCCTTCTTTAGGAAGTACCTTATAGGTTTTAATAGTATTACTCAAATTGGTAGTTGTTGTTGTATTGCTATACTGAGGAATATTGATTTTATCACCTTTACGTAAACTTTCAGAATACAACCTATTATTATGCCTCTTGATATCATCAATAGTAATATTGTATCTTTTACCAATGCTATAAAGTGTTTCTTTGCGTTTTACTTTATGCGTTTTGTAGCCTAAAAGTTTTGTAGCTTGGGTTTGTACTGGTGTATCTAAAACCTTAGATTTTGGAATGATTAGCACCATATCTGGGTGAAGACTCGTTTTTGCATCAGGATTGAGCGCATAAATGTCGTAAGGTGTCACCATATAGGTTTTGGCAATACTCTCGATAGTTTCTCCTACTTTTACTTTATGCGTTTTATAGTCTTGTGCAAGAGTATTGATGCTAAATAGACCTATAAAACTTAAACTGATTAAAAATTTCTTCATAATTATATATACGCAAACTATTTATTTTAGGTTCTTGCTTTACTCATCAACTCACTAATAAAATTATTTAGATTTACGAATCTTTGATTTTGCAGGAATTTATTCCCACTCAATTGTTGCTGGTGGTTTAGAGCTAATATCGTACACTACTCTATTAACGCCTTTAACTTTATTTATTATATCGTTTGATGTTTTTTGTAAAAAGGCATATGGTAAATTTACCCAATCGGCAGTCATACCATCTGTACTTTCTACAGCTCTTAGTGCTACACATTTTTCGTAGGTACGTTCATCTCCCATAACACCAACACTATTAACTGGTAATAACATAGCTCCTGCTTGCCATACTTTATCATATAAATTCCATTCTTTTAATCCGTTGATAAAAATAGCATCTACCTCTTGCAAAATACGAACTTTTTCTGGTGTAACATCGCCTAAAATTCTGATTGCTAAACCTGGTCCAGGAAACGGATGACGACCTAAAAGTTCGGCATCAATACCTAAAGAAGCACCAACACGTCTTACCTCATCTTTAAATATAGTTTTTAATGGTTCAACCACATTTAGTTTCATAAAATCTGGTAAACCTCCCACATTGTGATGACTTTTAATAGTAGCACTTGGTCCTCCAGTTGCCGATATACTTTCAATAACATCTGGATAAATAGTACCTTGTGCCAACCACTTTACATCTTCAATATGATGTGCTTCATCATCAAAAACTTCTATGAACGCGCGACCAATGGCTTTACGCTTTTTTTCAGGTTCGCTTTCTCCTGCTAGTGCTCCCAAAAAGCGTGCCGAAGCATCAACTCCTTTTACATTAAGCCCCATACCTTCGTATTGGGTCAAGACGCTTTCAAACTCATTTTTACGAAGCAATCCATTATTTACAAATACACAATACAGGTTTTTACCAATAGCTTTGTTTAGTAAAACTGCAGCAACTGTAGAATCTACACCACCTGATAATCCCAATACCACTTTATCATTTCCTAATTGTTCTTTTAAATCCGTAACCGTTTCTTCAACAAAAGAATCTGGTGTCCAATCGGGAATTATTTGTGCAATATTTACTAAAAAATTTTCTAGTAATTGCTTTCCATCTGTAGTATGATATACTTCAGGATGAAACTGAATAGCATAAGTTTTTTCTCCATCAATTTTATAAGCAGCATTCTTAACATCGCTTGTACTTGCTAGTAATACTCCTTTTTTTGGCAACTTTTGAATAGTATCGCTATGGCTCATCCACACTTGAGAACCTTCAGATATATTAGCGAAGAAAGCATCATCAGTTTTAATGAATGATAGGTTTGCTCTACCATATTCTCTGGTGTTTGAAGGTGCTACATTTCCATTTGAAAAATGTGCTAAATATTGCGCGCCATAGCACACTCCTAAAAGTGGTTTTTTACCTTTTATTTCGGATAAATCTGGATGTAATGCCTTATCTCCTCTTACCGAAAATGGACTACCTGAAAGTATCACTGCATTATACTCTTGAATGTTTGTCGGAATTTTGTTGAATGGATGTATTTCGGAATAAATATTGAGTTCTCTAACTCGACGAGCAATAAGCTGTGTATATTGCGATCCGAAGTCCAAAATCAGTACCTTGTCGTGTTGCATGTGCAAAAGTAATCATTTGGGTTTTTTTTGCAACTTTTATATTTATAATTTTTTATATTTTGTTTCAAATTTATAGCAACTATGAATCTTAAGATTACAGTTAAAAAATCCATCGAAAAACCTAGTGTTTTAAATATTCGTCGCTCTGACGGAAGTACTACATGGAGTAAGCTACACAAAGGTATGGAAACTCATGACCTTGCACACTATGCAGTAGAGAAAATATTGCGATTTACTAATGCATTTTACAGTATTATTGATAAAGGATTTAATATTAGTGATTTTGAATTACCCAAAGATAAACGTCCAAAAGACCTGCAGCCAAAACATTTACATCCTGAAGCCTTAATAACAGAACATATTGTAAATTTCCTTGAAATAGAATTTTTAAATTCTGGCTTTAATTCTAACTTTATTCCTGATTTAAAACAAATTTTAGAGGATAACCATTTACCATTCCCAGAACAGTTAAACTCTGAAACTCTTGAAATTATAAGAGCCCAATATCACAACTTGATAAATCAATGGATGTGTTTAAAAAACAATGAAGAATTAAGCGTAGTATTTATTACGACATAGTTTCTAAAATTAATTCAATATCGTTCTCGGTAGTATCTGGATTGATAAAACAAAATCGTGAAACGGTTTCAAAATCATCTCCGTTTTTCCATTTAGTTGGTGTTACTAAAGCAAATCCTTTACCATGGTTTTCGTAGGTCCAATGTGTATAATCTTCTGGTTGCCATCCTTTTCTTCGGAATAAAACACAGGATAAACTTGGTGCTCTTACCAATTCTACATTTGGGTTTTCTTCAATCATTCTACCTGCAATTTGTGCCAATTCTAACCCTCGTTCTACAGATTCTTTATACTTTTCTGTACCATGTGTTGCTAGAGAAAACCATAATGGCAATCCTCTAACACGACGAGTCAATTGTATTTGGTAATCGGTTGGATTAAATCCATGAGCCCCTTCATCTTTAAAAATATCTAAATAAGATCCTTGTTGTGAATGTGCTTTTTTAGCCAATTCTGGATGTTTATATATTACTGCACCACAATCGTAAGGGGAAAACATCCATTTATGCGGATCGATAGTAATACTATTTGCACGTTCAATACCATTAAACAAATGACGTACAGAATCGGCAACCAAAGCACCTCCACCATAAGCAGCATCAACATGGAACCACAAATGTTCATCTTCGCAAATAGTCGCTATTCCTTTTAAATCATCTATAATTCCTGCATTTGTAGTTCCTCCTGTAGCTACTACTGCAAAAAGACGTTTTCGTTGATGGAAGGTTAAATTATTAATCGTTTCTCGAAGGCTATTTTTCGTTAATTTTTCTTCAGAATCTACTAACAAAATATCCACATCGGCAACTTTTGCCATAGCTTTTATTGAAGAATGTGCTCCTATAGACGTAATAATTAATCCTTTTTCTCTTTTATAGGTCTCATCTTCTCGCCAATGTTCTCTAGCTGTTACAATAGCCGAAAGATTTGCGGCAGTTCCTCCACTTGTAAACACACCAAAAGCACCTTGTGGCAATCCTGTTAAAGACACTATCCATTTCATAGCTTCGTTCTCACAAAAAATACCACCTGCACCTTCCATCCAGTAGGCACCATGAATACTGGAAGCTGACGTCACTAAATCAAACATAATTGCTGCTCTAGTTGGAGATGCTGGTACAAAAGCTAAATTACGTGGATGGTCTACAGGCACATTAGCTTTTGCTAAATGTTTTTTCCATAACTTAAACGCCACCTCGCCACCTATACCTTCTTTAGTAATGGTTTCTCCAACTAATGCTTTTAATTCTTCTGCTTTTTTGGGTTTTCCTACTTTGTTTTTTGTATATGAAATTCTATCAATAGCATACTTCATGACGTCCATGGTCATTTCAACTAATTCGATATCTATCTTATGCATTCTTTACAGGTTTAGTAATAAAAATTCTCCTTTTAGAGGTTGCAAATTTAATACTAACTGTTGGATTAATTGGTCTCCAAACTCAAGATAAAGTTCAGAAAAGTTGAGATTGCGTTCTTGTAGGCTTCTTCCTGGAAATAATTGATCTTGAAGATTTGTGATTCTAGTAATTTCGTCGTTTAGTTTACGCTTTTGTGCCTTTAATAGTCGCTTTTCTAAATGCGATAAACCTTTTAATTGTTTTTTCTCTTGAGCGACAACGGAACCAAGGAACGATTTATCTGTTTTTTCAGCCAATTGATATAAATCCTCAAACTGTTTTTTTAGAAATGCTTTTTGTTTTGAAAAATCTATATCGATTTCTGAACGTTTCTTAACTTGCTGATTAACTAAATCGGATTGTTTTAAAAACATGTCGTCTAAGGTCAATCCCAGCTTTTCTAATTTCATGGTTTGTTTTTCAGTTTTAATCAATACTGAATTTCGCAATAATAGCATGGGAAACGGCATATTTACCGCTTTAAAATATGCTTTTAGTTCAAACCAATAGGCTAGCTCGCCGCCGCCTCCAATATAACAGAGATTGGGTAAAATTACTTCCTGATATAAGGGTCGCATTATCACATTTGGTGAAAAACGCTCTGGCATCTCATAGAGATGTTTTAGTATCTCACTGTTACTCCATTTAATATCAGTGTCATTTACAAAATAAGTGCCCTCTTTTTCAATAATGCGTTCTCGCAAACCTTTAGTTAAATAGAACAGATTAATCTCTCTAGGATTTACCTGAATTTTATAACCGCTAGCCTGCAATTGCTGATTAGTTTTTTCAACAGCTTTGTAAGAGACCTGTTCAATCAATTCTTGTTCTATAAAAGGAATAAAAAGGCGTTTTAATTCTCGCTCATTAGCGTCTATAATTACTAATCCATGCGCTCCAAATAAGGCATTGGCTATGTAACGTGTTGCCTCAGCTAAGTTATCATGTTCTAAATACGCATTCTTAAATAATGCCTTGAGGAACTCAGCATTTTCACCTTGTCCTAATTCCTTTGAAAATATTTCGAAAACGTGGTATAAACCTTCAGTATTCAATTCACCAACACCTCCACTTGATGTTCTTGTCCACTGTACTTTCTTTCCTTTAAAGTTGAAATAATTAATCTCATCAAAATCATGATCCTCTGTAGCCATCCAATACACAGGCACAAAATTATAGTTAGGATATGTAGCTTTTAATTCTTTGGCAAGGTTTATTGCTGAAATAATTTTATACAAAAAATAGAAAGGGCCTGTAAACAAATTGAGCTGATGTCCTGTCGTTATTGTAAATGTATTTTCTTGTTTTAAGGCTTCAATATTGCTTAATATTAAGCTTGATGCATTTACATTTTGGTATTGGCTTTTTAAAGTTTCGTTTAAAATAGTTCTCGACTTCGCTCGAACTGACATTTTCTTTTCGTCAATTTGAGATTTAAAATTTTCGAGTTTTGGAAAACGATTGTAAAACGGCTGCAACTTTTGATGTTCATCAAGGTAATCGCAAATTAACGAAGAAAAATAGTTGGTGTCGCGAAACGGAATACAGTCTGTTGGCATAGTTAGCTTTCAATTCTTGTGTAAATATACTGCTCTTTAATCTATTTGATATTTTTGATTTGGTTAAAAAAACACTAAAGTTTTTAACCCTTCTATAAACGCTAAAGTTTTCTAAAAAAAATGTTTAAATATGTTAATGTTCGTTTCTGCTTCATATATTTAGTGTCACTTTAAAACTTAAACCAACTAAAATGCAAAAAATTTATCAAATTCTGTTAGTCGTTGTATGTTCCATTTCCTTTACAATGGCGCAACAAATTCAATCGCCTAGTGATTTTCTAGGCTATGAATTAGGTACACAATTTACTAGACATCACCGTGTTATAGAGTATTTTGAATATGTAGAGGCTCTAATATCTAACCAAGTAAAAATGGAACAATATGGTGAAACCTACGAACACAGGCCACTTTATGTGACCTATATCTCATCCACAGAAAACATGAAAAACCTAGAAACTATTAGAGAAAATAATCTAAAAAGTACAGGTATTTTAAATGGCACATCTACTACAAACGATATTGCCATTGTTTGGTTAAGTTATAATGTACATGGTAATGAAGCCTCAAGTACCGAGGCCTCAATGAAAACGTTATATACACTGCTCACTCAAAAACAAGATTGGTTAAAAAACACCGTAGTAATAATAGATCCTTGTATAAATCCTGATGGCCGTGACCGTTACGTAAACTGGTTTAATGAAACTAAAAGCACACCTTATGATATTGACCAACAAGCCAGTGAACATAATGAGCCTTGGCCTGGAGGAAGAGCGAATCATTATTTATTTGATTTAAATAGAGATTGGGCTTGGGCTAGCCAAATAGAATCGCAATCCAGATTGAAAATATACAACAAATGGATGCCGCATGTTCATGTAGATTTTCATGAACAAGGCATTAACGAACCTTATTATTTTGCGCCTGCAGCTGAGCCTTTCCATGAAATTATTAGCGATTGGCCACGTGATGTTCAAACACAAATAGGAAAAAATCATGATAACTATTTTGATAAAAACGGATGGCTTTATTTTACACGCGAACGTTTCGATTTATTTTATCCCAGCTATGGAGATACCTACCCAACATATATGGGAGCTATTGGTATGACATATGAACAAGGTGGTCATAGTCGTGGTGGATTAGGTGTTTTAAATGATGAAGGTGATGTTTTAACTTTAGTTGATCGTGTGGCACATCATACCACAA
>CAZQBE010000074.1:0-9540 GCA_964591595.1 uncultured Flavobacteriaceae bacterium | reverse complement strand
AGTGCATGCAATAATATACCTGTCATCATCAGGCATGTTTTTTATTTTTAATTTAAAATCCTCTCCAGCGGTCTTAACTATATTCTTAAAGCGCTCAGAAGAATTAAAAATAATATCCTCAAAAGGTACTGAGGCTGTTTTTATCTCATTTTTAGTAAGCAATTGAGTAAACAAATCTTCTAAAATAATTGTTATCTCATTTTGATAGGTTTTAAGCAATGAATAATCTGTAAACCCATCTCTTAACTCGGGAAAAGGTTTTTGTGCATCCAAAACTCTTTTTGCCTTTATAGCTATTGATTTATCCTTGCTCTTAGACATATCTTCGTATTGCTCAATAAGTTTATTAAAACTTATTTTAAACAACATTGGAGATTCCGATTGTTTGTTTGATATCATTACAAAATTAATTAGTTTACAAAACTACTAATAATATCTTTTAGTCGAAGTGTTGTTAACTTAATAACATATTATATTGTTCATAATATTTTAACTCAATTATTATGTATTTACAAATTATTGCTATATTTATCTATTAATTTACTAACAAAACTAATTATTATGTTTTCAAAAACAAATTTAATTTCGACGCTTGTCACTGCCCTTTGGGCGTATTTAGGTGGTTATCTCATTTGGATAATCATTGCAACTCCTCTTATGGAAGGTCACGAGGGTACAGCTACTGGAGTTTGGAAAGAAATTCCAGATCATTTACACTTAATTATTGGATGCATTATTTTTGCATTTGCTTTTTCAACAATTTATTCTAAACTATCTGGAGGATTTAGTCTATCTCATGGAGCAATATTTGGTTGCTGGGTTGGAGTTATGCTAGGTTTTGGAGAAGGCGTAATCAATTTAGGAGTAGCAAACTTTAGTGATTTAACTGGTACACTTATTGGCGGTGTTCTCTCAATAGTATTTTATGTAGTCATGGGAGCATTAGCTGGCTTAGTTTATGGAAAAATGGCTTCCTCTTCGAGTGAATAAATTTATAACTTATTATAAAAAAGCCTCTCAAAATTGAGAGGCTTTTTTTATTTAATCTATTAAGATCTTGTATTCCCAAGGTTTTAATATCATTATCCCGCCTTTAAATTCTACGTTTTTATTTATCATATAGTCCAAATATTTCCCTTGCACTATATTATTAAACCGCTGTTCTTCATTAGAAAAATTACCGATAAAAGTCATCGTATGTCCTTTTTTACTACGTTTAAATACTAAAACAGTATCATTATTTGTTACTAAATTGGTATATTCTGCTGCTTGTTTTCCTCCATTTAAAGCAGGAGTGGTGTTTTTTAGTTTTCCAAGTTTTTCTAATAAAGTCCAAGTTTTTCCTTTTGTTTTTGGGATAGAATCTTTTTCAAAAAACTTTAATCTATGGTTTAAATCGTATTCTTGTCCTGAATAAATTAAAGGCATTCCTGATACTATATAACTAAAAACCGTCATAATCTCCGATGCATTTCCCATACGTTCTTTAACTGTTCCATTCCAAGAATTTTCATCATGGTTAGTAACAAAGTTCATCAAGATATCATCAGCTTCATATTGTGTAGACATTTTCTTTATATAATTGTTCCACTCTTTTACACCTTGTTTACCTTTTGCAATCTCATTAAAAATATGGTGTCCTTCCCAAGCATAAGCCATATCAAACAAACTATCTTTGAGCAATTCTGGTTCCCATGCTTCGGCTAACATAAATAAGTCTTTTTTAGCACGTAATTGTGGTATGGCTTCTTGCCAAAAACTTACAGGAACAGAGCCTGCCACATCACATCTAAATCCATCAATATCTTCTTCGGTTACCCAATACATCATATCTGCAATCATTGCTTTATGTAGTCCTTCATTATCATAATTTAAATCGGCTACATCTGCCCAACCTTTAGATGAGCCATCATCATTTAAAGGGTCTGTAATTTCGCCTTTGTCATTTTTTGTGTAAAACTCAGAATTAGTTTTTAACCAAGGATGATTCCAACCCGTGTGATTTGGCACCCAATCCAGAATTACATAAATACCATTATCATGCGCTGTTTTTACTAACTTTTTAAAATCTTCTTTGTTCCCAAACTCAGGATTTACCTTTGTAAAATCGGAAACTGCATAATAACTTCCTAGATATTTTTCGCGTTCTTCTGGGTCTTCAATATCACTAGCAAATTTATCTCCTGTTGCTTTTCGTTTGGTTTCAGAAATTGGAAAAATTGGCATCAACCAAATAATTTTTACACCTAGTTGTTTTAACTGTGGAATGTCTTTAGTGAATTCAGCAAAAGTGCCTTCAGGTGAATATTGACGGATATTAGCCTCGTAAATTACAGCCGTTTCCATCATTTCAGGAGTAACAGCCTCTATTTCTTTTACTTCTTCTTGTGTAGCTTTTACCTCTTCTTTTTGTTCTGTTTTACAAGACACAAAAGCTAAGAGCGTGATAACTATTAATATACTTTTTTTCATGCTACTGTTTTTTAAAGTTTTATTTTTAATTCTAGTTCTTTAGATGGATTCCAATATAAAAACTTAGTTATAGTTTTTGCAGATTCATTAATAAAAAAACTTGTTTTAGTTCCATTTAATTTAATCCGCTTTGGTTTCCAATTAACATTATGAATAACAAGTTCTATTTTTTTTATTCTTGATTGATAATTTGCACCAGTTTTTGCTTCTAAGTCAATCTCTAACCAACGTTTCTCAATGTTACTTTTAAACTTTAAAATCTCATATTTTCCCTTTTCAAAAGCATTTGCTGTTACACCATCATCATTATACAACTGTCCTTGGCTTTCTTTAACTGAAACATCATAATAATAGTGTACTTCTAGATTATTTGAATCGTATTCATCAGTTGTTTGCATAGACTTTGTCATTGGGATAAATGCTCCTGCTCTAACATAAGTTGGAATATAATTTGGGTGTGTTATAATAGTTTTAGTTTGTCCACCTTTAAATTTTTCATCGGTGTAAAAATCAAACCAATTATTAGTTTTTGGAAAATATATGTCCTGTGTTTTTAAACCAGTATCAAGAATAGGTGAGATTAAAAAATCATTTCCCCAAAGATATGAGTTAACCTTGGTTTGCAACGCTCTATTATTAGGTTCTTCAAAAAACAATGGTCGCATTAAAGGCGCTCCGTTTTGGTTATTTTGAAACGCAAGGGTGTAGTTATAAGGCAATAATTTATAGCGCAGCTCTATAGCTTCTTTTGCCAAAGCTTTAGTTTTAGGCTCTCTAAATACAGGTTCGGCTGGCACTTCCTCTTGTGCATGAGGTCTGTAAATAGGTTGAAAAACACCATATTGCAACCAACGTGTGTATAATTCGTCATCGAGATTTGCACCAGCAAAACCGCCTAAATCAGAATGCATATAACCCAAACCTTGCATAGCCATTTGTAATGCAATTTTGGGTTGCGATTGCAAACCTCCCCAAGTTCTGTTTACATCTCCTGACCATGGAATCATTCCGAAACGTTGCGACCCAGAATATCCAGCACGCATTAAAATAAAAGGTCTTTCATTTGGAAAGTCCTTTTTGTAACCCTCATAAACCAAACGCGCCCAATCATGACCGTAAATATTGTGAACCTCATCAGCAGTTCCTGTTGCATGTAACAACTCTGATGGATGCACTTCGGGTTCTCCCAAATCTCCCCAAACACCTTTTACACCAAGGTTTGCTAAGTCTTTATAAATATTCCAAAACCACTGTTTCCCTTTTGGATTGTATATATCTATGAGTCCTGTATGCCCAAAATAAAAGTCAAATGTAAATGGATTTCCTAATGAATCTTTGGCAAGAATATCTTTTGAAACTGCTTCTTCCCAACGCTTAGATGTTGTTAAAATAAAAGGCTCGGTCACTAAAATTGTTTTAACGCCTTTAGCTTTAAAATCTTTTATCATTTGTTTTGGGTTTGGAAACGAATCTTTTAAAAATTCTAAATTCCCCATGTGTCCTTGAATGTCTTTTCCAAACCAATAAATATCAATAATTACAGCATCTAACGGAATTTTTTCTTTACTAAATTTATCTACGGTTTCGGTAACTTCTTTTTGAGAATGATAGCCAAATCTACTTGCAAAATTCCCTAAAGCCCAGCGCGGAATTAAAGGCTGTTTTCCTGTTAAATCGGTATAATTATCAATTAAATCTAACCAAGAGTCACCTACTATGACTTGATAGGTATTTCTACCAGAAATGGTCTCGTAAGTGAGTGTATTATCCTTTTTACTATCTAAATCTAAATAGCCAATTGGTGCATTATCAAAATGGATGGCATATAGTTTTGAAGACATTACCAAAGGCATGGTGTAATTCATCAATTCGCTATGTGTTTCGTAACCATAATGCGCTCGATTATACAATTGCAAACGGTGTCCACGACGATTCATATCTAAAGCACGTGCGCCTCCTCCATAAAGCACTTCATCTTGAGTTAAATTGAATTGAATAGCTTCTCCATTTTCAATTTTTTGATAACCTGCTTTTTCTGAAATGATTTGTTCTCCTTTGTATGAATAAGAGATTTGAAAAGGTTGTTTTTGGATGGTTACTGTGATGCCTTCAGTTTTTATATAAACAAAATCACTTTCATCAATTAATGACTTAATTATTTTTTCTTCGCTTATAATCATACTATGCGCTGTTTTTAGATACTTTCTTTTATTTGTGTATAAAACTACAGCATGAGACTTGTATGTATATGCTTCACCTCCAGGGATAAACGATGTTTCTATGATTTTGGAATTATAAAATTGGATTCGATATTTACCATCATTTACCTTAACTTCAATATGATTTGCGTTTTTTACAACACTTTCAAATATTCTATTAGCATTTTGCGCAAACGAAAAAGATGCTATTAAAAAGAAAAATATGTAAGCTTTAATACCTTTCATTTCTATTTCTTAAGTAAAAAAGTAAGGGGAATATCTAATCGTTTTTGCCAAGACAATTCTGAATGGTCATGCCCTTCAAACTTCAAGTTCATAAAATTAGCTTTAGTATATCCTTTATTTTTAAATATCTCATCTACTCTTGTTTTATATTGTGGATAATACTGATCTAGTGTTTTTGTTCCAAAATCAAAATAAAATTTATGTGAATTCGGCATTGGCACTTTCGATTCTAAATAGGTAAAAATAGCAAGTGGCAACGGATTGTTTTCCGAAGGCATAATTCCAGGCCAATGTGTCGATAAACACGCTGCGCCACCAAAAACTTCTGGATATTCACAAACAGCATACATTGACATTAAACCTCCCATACTCGACCCTCCAACAAATGTATGTTCTCTATCAGAATAGGTTGAATAATTAGAATCAATAAATGGTTTTAACTCTTTTATCATAAATTTCAAGTAATCGTCTCCTTTAAAATTTACGTTAAAATTATTCTTTTTGGCATCAGAAAGTATTGAATCTTTTAAAGTTTTCTCCATATAATCCATGGCTTTTTGTGGAAACAAATCCTGCCATCTAATATCTGAAATACTGTATGTACCAACAACCATAAAATCTTTTGTTATACCTTCATTCATTAACTTTGAAGCAATCTCATCTACCATCCATTCTTGTTTATTCCAAGTGGTAGTACTATCAAATAACATTTGTCCGTCATGCATATACAAGACTGCATATTTTTTGGTTTTTGAATAATTTTCTGGCAACCAGATATCAACAGTTCTAGGCGCAATAAATTTAGAGGAAAAACTATCAATTCGCTTTAGTACACCACTTGAAAGTTTACTATTTTTTAACGCGTGAGCTGTAATTTGATTATTGACACTATCTGTTTTTTCTTCCTCTTTACAAGAAGATAAAAAGACTATACTTAAAATAAATACTAATAATTTTAATTTCATACGCTTCTGTTTATTTATCTAACTCAATTATTAGAGACGCTTTCCCTTCTATCTTCAATATGTTTTGTAAATTAATGGTTTTACCTGAAAAAATCTCTTTTCCAGATTTAGCATTTTTAATCATTTCTGCAAAACGGTTTAAATTCAATTCTTGTGATTCTTTATTATTATTGATTACAATCATGACTTTGCTAGCATCATTATACCTAAAATAAACATACACATTATTTTCTGGAATAAAGTGCATGGTTTTTCCAAAATGGATAACATTATTCCCCTTTCTCCAATTCAATAATTTTTTAGTGAAATTGTAATATGCTTTTTGAATTTCTGTTCTTCCTTCTTTTGTAAATGCATTTTGAGAATCTCCTTCCCAACCTCCAGGAAAATCTCTACGAATATCGCCATCACCTTTAGCTTTATCACCTTGCATTCCTATTTCGCTACCATAATATATTTGTGGAATGCCTCTAATTGTAGCAATTAATGTCATTACTAACTTATAGTCAGCAATATCTGAATATATCTGGTTGATTCTAGTTGTGTCATGATTTTCAGCAAACACCAAAATATTGTTGATGTTGGGATATAAAAAATCGTTTGTAAAATTGTTATAAGCTTTAATCATTCCATTATCCCAAGATGAATTTTGATGAAACATAGCTGGAATTTCATCATATAAGGTGAAATCCATAATGCTTGGTAAATAAGAATTATAATTATCTAGAGCTCCTATTTTACTGTCCTTTTGCCAATATGCTATTTGTGCTTGGTCGTGCATCCAGACCTCGCCAACAATATTAAAATTTGGATATTCATCCATAATAGCTTTGGTCCATTTTGCAATAGCTTGCTTATCATTATAAGAGTAGGTATCTACTCGTAATCCATCTAAATTTGCATATTCAATCCACCAAATGGCATTTTGGGTGATATAGTTTAACAGTAATGGATTGTTCTGATTCATATCTGGCATTGTCGTATCAAACCAACCATCCATACATGCCTCATAATCTACTTTTGATGCGTTACTATCAAATTGCGTTGTCATTCTGTAATTACTACGCTGGAATCCTTTTTCGCCATTTTTCCAATAATGTATCCACTCTTTTGAAGGTAAATCTTGAATCATCCAGTGCTTACTCCCCCAATGATTGGTAACATAATCCATGATGAGTTTCATGTCGCGTTTATGCATTTGGGTTGCTAAGTTTTTGTAATCTTCATTGGTTCCAAAACGTGGGTCAATTTTATACAAATCGCTTTGCGCATACGTATGATATGAATATTTTGGCTCATTATCTTCAAGTAAAGGCGTACTCCAAATAGCTGTTGCGCCTAATTTATTTAAATAATCTAAATTGTTAATAACCCCTTGAATATCTCCTCCATGGCGTCCTCCTTTATCATTTCTATTGGATTCTTCAGCAGTATCCTCTGTACTATCATTGTCGGGATTCCCATTAGCAAAACGATCAGGCATTAAGAGATAAATTACATCACTGGAGTCAAAGCCTTTTCGCAAAGTGGAATTATCTTTGCGTTCTTTAAACTCATAATCTAGTGTTTGAATTACTTTACCATTTTTAGAAACTGAAATTGTTACTATTCCTGATTGAATTGCTTTTGTAACAATAGTTATGAATTGATAGTTTGGATTTTCTACCTTTTTAACATCTGTAATAGTGATATTGTTGGATATAGACACATCGTATTGTGCAATGTCTTTTCCGTACATCATAAGTTGCAGTTCTTGCTGATGCATATTACTCCACCAAAAAGGAGGTTCAATTTTTTCTACTTGTGAAAAGGTACAAATTGAAAAAAATAAGGTTACTATATAGACTATTTTTTTCATTTAATTCTTTTTTGTCATTGTGAAAGTGAAATAACGTGGAAATCTCATAAAACAGATTCCTTCACTTCGACTGCGCTCAGTGACTGCGTTTGGAATGAAATTATTCTAAACCGTTACTAAACTATTAGGTGAAATTGTAACTATTTTTCCGTTAACTAAAATATCTAAATCTTTATTTCCTTCCAATTCAAAATTTGTTTCATTTTGACATACGTTCACTTTTAAAATCTGATCTCTAAAATTGATCTTAAATGAATAAGCCTCCCATTGTTTCGGTATTTGAGGACTGAAACATAGATTGTTGTTTTTTACACGCATACCACCAAAACCTTCAACTATACTCATCCAAGTCCCAGCCATACTTGTAATATGTAATCCTTCGTCAACCTCATGATTATAATCATCTAAATCTAAACGCGATGTACGCAAATAAAAGTTGTAAGCTTGTTCCATCCGACCAAGTTTTGCTGCTTGAACACTATGAACACAAGGCGAAAGCGAACTTTCATGAACCGTGTAAGGCTCGTAAAAATCGAAATGCTGCTCCAATTCTTCTTGTGTAAAATGATCTTCAAAAAAGTAGAAACCTTGTAACACATCAGCCTGCTTTATATAAGGTGAGCGTAAAATTCTGTCCCAAGACCATTTTTGATTTATTGGTCTTTGTGACTTATCTAAATTCGCAACTGTTACCAATTCTTTGTCTAAAAAACCCTCTTGCTGTAAATATACATTATACTCTTCAGAAAATGGGAAATACATATTATCAGCAACTTCTTTCCATTTTTCAATTTCCACATTAGAAAGTTTAGCCTTATTCATGATTCTTGTGTAATCTGAATCGTATTCGGTCTTTATTTTATTTATATTTTCAATCGTAAAATTAATACACCATTGTGCCATGTAATTTGTGTACCAATTGTTATTTACATTATTTTCATATTCATTTGGTCCCGTAACTCCTAGAATTACATAATTCTTTTTCTCAATAGAATAATTAGCTCTTTGATGCCAAAAACGTGCAATAGCAATTAATACTTCAAGTCCTTTTTCTGGAATATAACTGTAATCATTAGTAAAACGATAATAGTTAAAAATTGCGAATGCGATAGTGCCATTACGATGTATTTCTTCAAAGGTAATCTCCCACTCATTATGACATTCTTCACCATTCATTGTCACCATAGGATATAAAGCGGCACCGTTTTTAAATCCTAATTTTTTAGCATTTTCAATCGCTTTTTCTAAATGATTAAAACGGTATTCTAATAAGTTTTTAGCAACTTTTTGATCTTTTGTAGCCATATAAAATGGGATACAATACGCTTCGGTATCCCAATAGGTACTACCTCCATATTTTTCTCCAGTAAAACCTTTGGGTCCAATATTTAATCGTGCATCTTTACCTAAATAAGTTTGATTGAGTTGAAAGATATTAAACCGAATAGCTTGTTGGGCTTTTATATCTCCTTTAATTGTAATATCTGACGTTTCCCAAATTTTAGCCCAAGATTGTTTTAGATTTTCAAGAAGGCCCTCAAAACCAATCTTTGTAACTTTATTCAGAACTTCTTTTGAAGTTTTAATTAAGTCTTCTTTATTATGATTTAACGATACTGTGTAGCCTCCAAATTTTGTGAGCGTTAACGTTTCTCCTTGCTTTGTGTTACTTTCATATTGAAACTCAATATAATTTGAAAAGGAATCTATTCTTTTATCTTGATTAATTACTTTTCCTTTCAATGACAACTGAGTTTGCATTGCTGTACAAACATGAAAATGAGTTTTTCTAGTATGAGAT
>CAZQBE010000073.1:0-9542 GCA_964591595.1 uncultured Flavobacteriaceae bacterium | reverse complement strand
AAATATATTGTTATCGTCATTTAAAAGGCAAAGTTTTGTAAATAATTTTATTACTAACCAGTTAAATCTTATTATTTTTGGGAACTATTAAAGCAATGTAATTTAAATGACTTCAAAGATTTTAATAATTGGTGCCTGTGGACAAATAGGCTCAGAACTTACTTATACACTTAGAGCGCAAAATGGAGTACAAAGTGTTATTGCTAGTGATATTAACAAAGGGAATCTGAAATTAGTAAATTCTGGTCCTTTCGAGATTATAGATGCTAAAGATTTTCAATCGATTAAGAATTGTGTTTTAAAGTATAATATTGATACCATTTATTTAATGGCTGCAATGTTGAGTGCTAGAGGAGAAAAACATCCTGAATTAGCTTGGGATTTAAATACTACTTCATTATTTAATGTGCTTAACCTTGCTAAAGAAAAAACAATAAAAAAAATATTTTGGCCATCTAGTATAGCCGTTTTTGGGCCAACAACGCCAAAAATGAATACGCCACAACGAACTATAATGGAACCTACAACAGTATATGGTATTACTAAGCAAGTGGGTGAGCGTTGGTGTACTTATTATCATAAAAACTATGGGGTAGACGTAAGAAGTGTAAGATACCCTGGAATTATTACTTGGAAAACATTGCCAGGAGGCGGTACAACAGATTATGCCATTGATATATTTCATAAAGCAATTGCAGATAAAAAATATGAATGTTACATAGCAGAGGGCACTGAACTCCCAATGATGTATATGGATGATGCTATAAAAGCAACAATTAATTTAATGGAAGCAGATATAAATACGATAAACATTAGGTCCTCATATAATCTAGCAAGTATAAGTTTTACACCAAAACAAATTGCTGAATCTATACAAAAGCAAATTCCTGAGTTCTCTATTACCTATAGCCCAGATTTTAGAGAAGAAATAGCCAGTACTTGGCCAAAGTCTATTGACGATTCTCAAGCTAGAGAAGATTGGAATTGGCATCATGATTTTACATTAGAAGATATTACTAATGAAATGCTGACACAATTAGGCAAGACTGCAGTTTTGTAAATTTAAGAGTAGTATTTATTAACACTCCAATTAACACCCTCAAAACAAAAAACCCTATAAACATTGGGTTTATAGGGTTTAAATGTGGTACCTCCAGGAATCGAACCAGGGACACACGGATTTTCAGTCCGTTGCTCTACCAACTGAGCTAAGGTACCTCGCTAAATGCGGATGCAAATATATATTCATTTTTACTATTCGCCAAAAGAAAATTTATAAAAAAGCATTTCACTTGCTATTATTTATTTTTAAAGTAGTTAGATGTATCTGCTTGTTAATAATATTGTCAAAAAAAACAAAAAGAGTATAACTCATTTTGTAAATTTGCATCTTTTATTTAAGACATGAACTTAGTAATAGACGTTGGGAATACTAATGTGAAACTTGCTGTTTTTCAAGGTGATAAGATTATAGGAAACAAACTAAGCAAGTTAGAATCTCTTGAAAAAGACATTGCTGTTTTAGTAAAAGAATTTAAAGCTATTAAAAAAGCCATTGTATCTTCTGTTGGTAAGCTAAATAGGAAGGATATCCAGATTATTTTAAAGCAAATAGATGTTTATATATTAAACAAAAGTTCAACATTACCATTTAAGAGTAAGTATAAAACACCTGAGACATTGGGCGTAGATAGAATCGCTTTAGTAAGTGCTTCAGTAAAGGTCTACCCTAACCAAAATGTTTTGATTATTGATGCAGGGACTTGTATTACTTATGATTGTATTACAAGTGAAAATGTATATTTGGGTGGTGCAATCTCTCCAGGTATAAGGTTACGATATCAATCTCTAAATAATTTAACATCTAATCTACCGTTATTAGAAAAAAAAGCACCAAAAAATATAATTGGGGATTCTACAAAAGAGTCAATTCATTCTGGAGTTATTAACGGTATTTTAATGGAAATTGATGGCACTATTCAAGAATACGATGAAAAATATAAAGATTTAACAGTTATTTTAACAGGAGGAGACGCAGATTTCTTGTCTAAGCAATTAAAAAGTAGCATATTTGCGAACTCAAATTTTCTTTTGGAGGGTTTGAACTTTATATTAGAACTTAATTCAAACGAATGATAAAACAACTTTGTTTAGTTTTTATAGCATTTTTGGCTTTAAATGTACATGCCCAAGAAGGAACAACGTCACCATACTCATTTTATGGGATTGGAAGTTTAAAGTTTAAAGGAACAGCTGTAAATAGGAGTATGGGTGGATTAAGTATTTATTCTGATAGTATTCATGTTAATTTAAGAAACCCAGCTTCTTTTGCAAGTAATAAATTAAAGTCTTTAAATGACCAAGGACGAATTGTGAAATTTGCTGTTGGTGGTACTAGTACTAATACAACATTAAAAACAAGTTCATCATCAGGTAAGGCAAGTTCAACATCTTTTGATTATCTAGTATTATCTTTGCCAATGGGGAAGTTTGGAATGGGGTTTGGTTTAATGCCTTATACATCTGTGGGTTATAAGTTAGAATCTATAAATAGCGAAGATGTGCTCACAAACAGGTATAGAGGTAAAGGAGGAGTTAATAAGGCGTTTTTAGGATTAGGTTACCAAGTAACTGAAGATTTAAGTATTGGTATTGACGCTAGTTATAACTTTGGTAATATTCAAAATAGTGCAATTGAGTTTGTTTATGATAATGAGGGAAACCTATTACAATATCAAAGTAGAGAAAGTAATAGATCTGATTTAAGTGGTATTAATTATAATTTTGGAATATTGTATAAGCCAATGCTATCTGATAAGCTACAACTTACTTCGGCATTCACTTTTTCTCCAAAAGCAGATATAACCTCTAAGAATGAACGGATATTTGCCACAATTGTGATTAACCAAACAACTGGTCAAGAGTTTCCTGTAAATGAAATTATTGAAGATTTAGAAGCCGATGGATTAAAAAAAACAACACTAACTTTGCCAACTAAAACGTCATTTGGTGTTGGTATTGGCCAACCTAGGCAGTGGTTTGTTGGAGCCGAATATACGTTTTTAAAGACAAGCGAATTTTCTAATGCTATCTTTAGTTTTGATAATGCTACCTTTGTGGATGCTTCAACAATTTCAGTTGGTGGATTTTTTATACCAAGATATAATTCATTTAATAAATACTGGAAGAAGGTGGTTTATAGAGCAGGGATAAGATATGAAAATACGGGATTAAAAATAAATAGTGAAACTATCAATGAGTTTGGCATATCTTTTGGAGTAGGATTACCAGTTGGGAGATTGTTTTCAAATGCTAACTTAGGTTTTGAAGTGGGCAAAAGAGGGACTGTAAATAAAAATTTAGTACAAGAAAACTTTGTAAATTTCCAACTTAGTTTATCATTAAATGATAGATGGTTTGTTAAAAGAAAATATAACTAATTAATACTAGAATTATGAAGACGAAAATTACGCTGCTAGTAGCAATACTATTTTTAAGTTTTAATGTTATTTCGGCTCAAAGTGGTCAAGAGGAGGATATGAATTCACTCTCAATTTTTGTAGAGTATGCCAAAGCCAAAAATTACGATGCTGCTTATGGACCATGGATGGAGTTAAGGAAAAGAAATCCTAAATTTAATAATGCTATTAACATTTATGGAGAAAGAATCCTTAAAGACAAAATTAAAAAATCTGCGGGTGCTGAAAAAGTGGCGTTTATAAACGATTTAATTAAGCTTTATAGCGAAAGACAAACCAACTTTGCCAGTAAGACCAAAAAGGGCGAATTCATGGCAAAAACCTGCCAATTAAAATATGATAACAAAAAACTTTTAAATATAGGCAAGGAAGAGTTATATAATTGTTTTGATGCGGCTTATCAAGCTGATCAAAAAACATTTACTAATCCTAAAAGCTTATATACATATTTTTCATTAATGGTAGATTTGTATGATGCTAGAAAAAAAACAGCGCAACAATTATTTAATAAGTACGACGATATTAGTGAAAAGATTGAGTTTGAAATTAAAAACTACACTCAAAAACTAAACAAATATGTGGCACAAGGAGACGAAGAAATACAACTAAGTCCAAAAGATGCTAGAAAGGTAAAGTCTTATAATAGTTATTTAAAAGCATATAAATTAATAGTAGGTAGCGTTGATAGTAAATTAGGAGAACGCGCCAATTGCGAAAACTTAGTACCACTTTACAATAGAGATTTTGAAGAGTTTAAAAATGATGGTATTTGGTTGCAACGAGCCATGAATAGAATGTATGCTAAAGAATGTACAGATGACCCATTGTTTGTTAAGATAGTACAACAAAAAAACATGTTAGAGCCTAATGCTTCAACGGCATACTATTTAGGAATTTTAAAAGAAAAAGAAGGCAAATGGAAAGAAGCTGTTGGGTATTTTAACCAAGCTGTAGATTTAGAAACGGATAGTTTTGACAAGGCAAAGAGATTGTCCAGTTTAGCTGGTAAGTATAGGAAAAAAGGTAGTTACGGTCAAGCAAGAAGTTATTACAGAAAAGCCTTAGCACAAAATCCATCTTTAGGATCGGCACATCTAGCAATTGCGCAAATGTATGCCAAGAGCGCTAAAAATTGTGGTGAAGGAAATTTTAATCAAAGAGCGGTGTATTGGTTAGCAATTCAGGAGGCTAGAAAAGCAGGAAGAGTTGATTCAAGTTTAAAAAAGGCAGTTGCTAATACAATAGCTAATTATAAAGCTAAAGTGCCTACTAGAGGCGAAATATTCTCTGCTGGTAGAGCAGGAGAAGTTATTAAGATTGGGTGTTGGATAGGTAGAAGTATTACAGTACCAAGTTTGTAATGAACTTAGTTTTAAAATATAGTGTTAATATAATGGTCACAGTTTTTACTGTGACCATATTTTTTTCGTGTAAAAATAATTTTAAAGAAGTTCAGAATATTGGTGTTTTAGGAAGTGAGCCACTTACAATTGCCGAAAACATAAACACAAAATATACCGATTCAGGGAGATTAAAGTCTAATCTTTTAAGTCCTAAAATGTTAGATTTTTCTAATAGAGAGTTTGGTTTTTTTGAATTCCCTGATGGTATTGATTTTACCATTTATGACGATGATGGGAACAAAAGTAATGTCTTAGCAAATTATGCCATTATATATGATGACACAGATTTAATTGATTTACAAGGCAATGTGGTTTTATCCACACATAATAAAGATACTCTGTTTGCTGAACAACTTTTTTATGACCAAGTACGAGAATGGATGTTTACTAACCAACCTGTGGTATTTAAAACTAAAGACCAAATTATTAATGGTATTGGATTTGATTCAAATAGAGATTTTACCAAAGCTCAGGTTTTAGAAACTACAGGCACCATTTTCATAGACGAATAATTAGTATCTTTACCAAGTCTAGGTTTTCAACAACAATTATATATAGATTAATAATGAAATTATTACAGATTTTACAGTATGCTTATTTAGTTTTTGCAGTTCTTTTTGTGTATGATGCAATATCCAATTGGAATGTTAAAAGCCCATATATATCTTTAGGGTTTGCAGCATTGGCAGTGTTTATGTTTTTCTTTAGAAAAAAATATAGAAAACGTTTTAAAGACAGAGGCAAACTATAACAATGAATGCTGCTGTCATAATTATAATTGTTTCACTGCTATTCTCAGCTTTTTTCTCAGGAATGGAGATTGCATATGTGTCTTCTAACAAGATTCATATAGAAATTGAGAAAAAGCAAAATGGTTTTTTGGCTAAAATCCTTACTAAACTTACAGCAAAACCATCAAAATTTATTGCAACGATGCTTATAGGAAACAATATAGCATTAGTTATTTATGGGTTTTATATGGGAGCATTGTTAATGGATTGGTTTTTACAGTTAAGTATAAATAATATTTTTTTTAATTATCTCATTACAGATTTAAGTTTACTTACTCAAACGGTAATATCAACCTTAATTATTTTAGTAACCGCCGAATTTTTACCAAAAGTATTTTTTCAAATATATTCCAACCTTTTACTCAAGGTATTTGCATTTCCGGCGTATGTGTTTTACATGCTTTTTTCGGTAATATCAGATTTTGTCATTTGGATTTCGGATGTAGTATTAAAACAATTTTTCAAGACCGATGGAGACCAAGTACAGCTAGCATTTACAAAAGTTGAACTTGGGAATTATATTAGTGAGCAAATGGAATCGGTTGAAGAAGATGATGAGGTAGATAGTGAAATTCAAATTTTTCAAAATGCATTAGAATTCTCTGAAGTAAAATGTAGAGAAGTAATGATTCCACGTACGGAATTAGTTGCTGTAGAGATTCATGATTCCATAAAATCGTTAAACCAACTGTTTACAGAAACAGGCTATTCAAAAATATTGGTTTATAAAGATACCATTGATGATATATTAGGTTATGTACACTCTTTTGATTTGTTTAAAAAACCAAAGACCATAAAATCTATTATAATGCCTGTAGAGTTTGTACCTGAAACCATGCTTATAAAGGATGTTTTAAATGTATTGATAAAGAAACGAAAAAGTGTGTCTGTAGTTTTGGATGAATATGGAGGTACTTCTGGTATTATGACTCTTGAAGATATAGTTGAAGAACTTTTTGGTGAAATTGAAGACGAGCATGACACATTAGAACTACTTGAAGAAAAAATAAGCGATACCGAGTATAATTTATCTGCGCGTTTAGAGGTAGATTATTTGAATGAAACATATAAATTAAACCTTCCTGAAAATGAAAATTACGAAACTCTAGGAGGTTTAATTGTAAATAGTACTGAGGAAATTCCAGAGCAAAATGAAAAAGTAAAAATCGAAAATTTTTTATTTACAATTTCAGAAGTGTCAAATACTAAAATTGACGTTGTATCACTTCATATCTTTAAAGACGAATAAAAATCGTACAATATCATAATTAATCCAGTGTTCTGCTTTTATAATTAAGTAGAAAATGGTATTTTCGCGCACGATATTTTTATACATATTAATTAATAATCATTACACTGGCTTTTATTTTTTTGATGGTAGTAATGGTGTATTTTGTTAAATACTCTGTAAGAGTAACATAAAATTTAATTTACAAATGGCAATTTTAAATAAAATAAGACAACAATCTATAGTTTTAATCATTGTAATAGCGATGGCTTTATTCGCTTTTATTTTGTCAGGACTTTTTGATGGAAGCACCAATTTTTCAAGCAAATCTCAAAACGTAATCGCAACCGTTAATGGTGTGGATATAGAGAGAGATGATTTTATGAATAAAGTTGAATCGGCTCAAAGACAATTTGGAGGCTCATTAACAAATACTCAAGCTATGAATAGAGTTTGGGATCAAGAAGTTAATAAAGTAGTTATGGAAGCTCAATATGATGCCTTAGGAATAACTGTTGAGAGAGACCAAATGAGAGAATTACTCAAGTTAAGTTTGTCTTCTTATGAAGAGTTTAAGAACGACGATGGTGTTTTTGATGAAAATAAGTTAAACGAGTTTATTGCTAATTTAAAAGAGATTTCACCTCAAACAGCATTATTAGGTGGGTCTCCTATCAATTATGAAGCTTGGACTAATTTTGAAAACAATGTCGCAGTTACTGGGAGACAGCAAACATTTTTTAACATGGTAAAAGCAGGTGTTATTGGTACACTTACAGAAGCAGAGTTAGACTATAAGTTGGAAAATGACAAGGTTGATATTAAATATGTGCAAGTACCATTTACATCAATTCCAGATAGTACAGTTACAGTATCTAAATCTGATGTTTCTAATTATATTAATAAAAACAGAAGTAAATATGAGGTTGAAGCTTCAAGAGGACTTCATTATGTGCAATTTAAAGAAGAAGCTTCGTTAGAAGATGAAACTAATATTCAAAACAATTTAGTAAAACTATTAGAGGGGAGAGAGGATAATGTGACGACACCTGAAGTTGACGAAGCAGAAATAGGTTTTAGGAACACGACAGATAATCAAGGGTTTTTAGCTGCTAATTCAGCATTAAAATTGTATGATGATTTTGTGTTTAAAAATATACTACCAGAAGTAGCAGCCGATAGTATTTATAATTTAAAAAAGGGAGAAGTATATGGGCCATATAAAGATGGAAACATGTATAAAATCTCTAAGGTTATAGATATTAAGCAGATTGCAGATTCTGTTAAAGTAAGGCACATATTAATCCCTTTTGCAGGAGCGTTAAGAACGGATGCTTCAGTTACAAGAACGGAAGCAGCAGCTAAGACAACAGCTGATAGTATTTTAAAGATACTTAAAAGAAACCGTTCTAAGTTTACAAGTTTATTAGACCTTTCGTATGATACTGTAAGTAATGAAAAAGGTGGTGAAATTGAGTTTACTTACAATTCGGGTATGGCACCAGAGTTTAAGGCCTTTTCTTTTGATAACAAAAAAGGAGCATTAGATGTTGTTAAAACAGATTTTGGATATCATGTTATTGAAATACTTAGTCAAGGTGCTAAGCAAAAAGCAATTAAAGTTGGTAATCTAGCCCAAGAAATCGAACCATCTGAAAAAACTATAGATAACACTTTTAACAAAACATCTAAGTTTGAAATCGCTGTTGCGAGTAAAGATTTTAACGAAGTTGCTAAAGAAAATAATTTTACTGTTAAACCAGTAAGTAATGTAAAGGCTTTAGATGAGAGTATCCCAGGATTAGGCAATCAAAGAGCAATTGTACGTTGGGCTTTTAAAGAAGATACTAATGTGGGCGATGTTAAACGTTTTAATCTTCAAGATGGAGGTTATGCAGTTGTAATGTTAAGTGCAAAAAATGAAAAAGGAATAATGAGTATTGAAAACGCATCGGTTACTGCACTTAATGAAATAAGAAAAGAAAAGAAAGCTGAACTTATTAAAGCGAGTCTTTCTGGAACAACTTTAGAAGATATTGCTGCAAGCCAAAATCAATCTGTAAAAACAGCGTTAGCAATTAATATGAAAAACCCAACACTTTCTGGTGCGGGGAGGGAACCTTTAGTTATAGGAGCCGCTTTCGGATTAACAGAAGGACAAGTTTCTAAACCTATTGTTGGAAATAATGGTATTTATGTAATTGAAGTGACTAAGATTACACCAGCTGATGGGTTGCCAAATTACCAAGCTGTTGCAAACAGAATTGAGAATACAAAAAGAACAACTGTAAATACAGAACTGTATAAAACTTTAAAGAATGCTTCAGAAATTGAAGATAATAGAGCAACGTTTTATTAGTAAATAAAATATCAAATTATAAATTTAGAGCTTCACTTTGGTGAGGCTCTTGTTGTTTAAAACCATATTAGTATAAGGAATTATAGTTAAAAAACCTTTAGTCTCAAAGTAAGCTTTAGGATTATCTTTAGAAGTTGCTAAAACAAAATCTCCTCCCCAAGCACCAAGACTTTTTATTTCTCCATCGAAATCATTAAAAATTTTCTTTTTAATAATCTTTTTATTTAAATGTTTTGAAATAATTTGTTCATGCTGATTTATTAGAAAATTAAATTCTTTTTG